>NZ_JAUBOX010000110.1:0-20498 GCF_036700445.1 Microcoleus sp. T3_B1 | reverse complement strand
CCGTGCCCGCCCCCACCCACAGACGATTTCACAGGCGTTTGGGACATGGGGGCAACCACAGGGGGATTGCCCCTACCAAGAATGAAACCGCCCTGCCTTAATAAGGAGGGGACAAGATTCCGATCTTTCGTCCCCCTTCTTAAGGGGGATTTAGGGGGATCGAGATATGTGCAACTTCACATTAAATTGGTATTACGCACGATGGCTAAAAACCCGGTTTCGGCCTCAATCTAAAAAATGTAATTAATTAATTAAGTAGATTAATGATAGATCATACTGATGAGAATTATGGGGAATTGCAACAACAGCAACAACAAATCCTTGCTAAAACCGCACTTTCTCTCTCCGAATCCGTCAATCTAGAAGATATTCTCAACACTACGGTAACGGAACTCAGAAACATTCTGCAATGCGATCGGGTAATTATCTTCCAATTTGCTCCAGACTGGAGCGGAAAGGTGTTGGTAGAGTCAGTTGGTTCAGAATGGACAGCAATCTTATCCACTCAGATACACGATCCTTGCGTGGGTGAAAACTATATCGAACCCTTCAAACAAGGCTTATTTACCTCTAAATCTGATATTTATACTGCCCCAATTGATACTTGTCACCGGGAATTCCTGACCACTTTTCAAGTTAGAGCTAACCTGGTTATTCCTATCCTTAAGGGAGAAGAACTTTGGGGATTATTGATTGCCCATCACTGTGCAGCACCTCGCGAATGGCAACCATCAGAAATTGAACTCATGCGACAGCTAGCAACTCAAGCTGGAATTGCCATTCAGCAAGCTGATTTATTTCCTCAAGTACAAACGGAACAGAGGGAGCGCCAACCAGCAGGAATTTCCCTACAGCAACTCCATACTGAACTCGAACAACCAGGCAGAGAACGGACACCCGAACTCACTGAAGTCAACGATAGCTTGCAACACTACATCACTCAAGTTGAAGACCTATATAATAAGGCTCCCTGTGGCTATCATTCCCTAGATGCAGCAGGAACAATAATTATGATTAATGATACGGAACTGAAGTGGTTAGGCTATTCCCGCGATGAAATTGTCCACAAGAAGAAATTTGTGGATTTAATTACAGTTGAAAGTAAAAATATTTTTTATCAAAACTTTCCCTTATTTAAAAAACAAGGATACATCGATAATTTAGAGTTTCAGATATTGAATAAAAATGGAGAACCCCTTTGGATTAACCTAAATGCTACAGCAATTTATGATGAAGCAGGTAACTTCATGATGAGTCGTTCTAGCGTATTTGATATCACAGATCGCAAACGTACAGAAGAAGCATTCCGCCAATATGAACGCATCGTCTTCAATACAACAGATGGGATTGTGTTGATGGATCGTAACTATATTTATCAAATAGTCAATCAAGCTTATTTGAATTGGTGCAACAAATCTGAAAGCGAAGTTATCGGAAATTCTGTTAGAAATATCCTGGATGCAGACGTGTTCGATAACATGATAAAACCTCGGTTAGACAGATGTTTGACGGGCGAAAAAATTCAGTATGAAAACTGGTTTGATTCTCCCAATTTAGTCAGGCAATTTTTGAGCGTTACTTATATACCTTTACGTGATGCAGGCGAAAATATTGTAGGGGTAATCGTCAGTCTGCGCGATCTGACTAAGCTTAAACAAGCCGAACAAATGCTGGAGCTTCAGGCTGTCATTACCCGCAACATGGCCGAAGGCATTTGTTTAGTAAGAACAGATAATGCAGTTATTGTCTATGCCAATCCTAAATTTGAGCAGATGTTTGGCTATGACTCTGGCGAACTCAACGGTCAGCACGTTTCAATTCTCAACTATGGCAGCGCATCGGTGAGTCCTGAAGATACAAATCAAGCCATTCGGTCTGCCGTTTTACAAAGGGGTGAATTTAGCTATGAAGTTCATAATGTCAAGAAAGATGGGACTCCATTTTGGTGTAGTGCGACTTGCTGTGTATTCAATCATTCAGACTATGGCGATGTTCTGGTGGCAGTTCATCAAGATATCACAGTAGCGAAGCACCTCGAAGAACTTCGACAAGAGGCGGCAGTAGCCTTACTACAGAAATCCCGAAAGGAAAATTTGCTATGGAGGATTACTCAAGGGATTCGCCAATCTTTGGATCTGGAGGCAGTTCTAAATACTGCTGTTACTGAAATCAGGCAGACATTACAAACGGATCGCGCTGCTATTTACCGCTTTAATCCTGATTGGAGTGGTGATTTTGTCGTGGAGTCAGTTGGTGAGGATTGGGTAAAACTGATAGGAAGCGATGTTCAAAAAAATTGTGCAGATACCTATCTGCAAGAAACTCACGGCGGTCGATTCCGCAATCATGAAAATTTTGTTATTAATAATATTTACAGCGCTGAACTTCAACCCTGTCATATCGAGCTAGTGGAACAATTCCAAGCAAAAAGTTATGCAGTCTTCCCGATATTTTTGAGAGAAAATCTCTGGGGTTTGTTAGCTATCTACCAAAATAAGGCACCTCGTCAATGGCAATCGTGGGAAATAGAATTAGTTGAACAGATTGCCAGCCAATTGTCGATCGCCATTCAGCAATCCAAGCTCTACCGACAACTTCACCTAGAACTGCAAGAACGTAAGCAAGCCGAAGCCACGATCCGAGAAGCCGAACGACGCTGGCGATCGCTTTTGGATAACGTGCAGTTGATTGTTGTCGGACTTGATATAGGGGGAAATGTCAATTACGTTAATCCTTTCTTCTTAAAACTCACAGGATATACTCACCCAGAAGTTCTCGGAAAAAATTGGTTTGAAAACTTCTTACCCCGTTCTATCCAACAATCGATTAAAGTTGTTTTTTCGGAAGTTTTAGCCTCTAACTATCATCTCTATTATCAAAATGCCATCTTGACTGAATCGGGTGAAGAACGGTTCATTGCGTGGAACAATACCATTCTGCAAGATTCAGAGGGAAACATCATTGGAATTATCAGCATTGGGGAAGATATTACTGATCGACAAAGGCTCGAACACATTAAAGATGAGTTCATTGGCATTGTCAGCCATGAACTTCGCACTCCTTTGACAGGAATTCAAATGTCATTAGGACTAATAAAAAGTGGGGTTTATGATAAAAAGCCCGAAAAATCTAGACGCATGATTGAAATTGCTCTCCTCGATACCAATCGTTTAGTGAACCTGGTTAATGATATTTTAGATTTGGAGCGCCTAGACTCCGGGCGGGCAATTGTGGAGAAAACTGTTTGCAAAGCTGCCGATTTGATGCAGCAAGCAGTAGATAGCATTCAGGCGATCGCTATTCAACAGCAGATCTCATTAATCGTTACCCCCACGGATGCAGAAGTCTGGGCAACAGGAGATGCGATCGTCCAAACCTTAACAAATTTGCTCAGTAATGCGATTAAATTCTCACCTGCCTATTCCACAATTCATCTGAGTGCCGAAAACCAGACAGACTTTGTGCTGTTCCAAGTTAGCGATCACGGGCGAGGCATTCCAGCCGATAAACTAGAACTCATTTTTGGGCGATTTCAGCAAGTCGATGCCTCCGACTCCCGTGAAAAAGGAGGCACCGGTTTAGGTTTACCCATCTGTCGCAGTATAGTTGAGCAGCATGGTGGCAAAATCTGGGCGGAAAGTATCTTAGGTGAAGGCAGCACATTTTGCTTTACCCTACCCTTACCCACCATTGAATAACGCTTAGATTAATCGGTAGCATCCATCCCAAATCCAAAATCTCCAATCCAAAATCCCATGACTGACAGACAAATTCTAGTTGTTGACGATGAAGAACACCTTCGGGAACTTGTGCAGGCCTGCTTAGAAGATTTAGGCGGATGGGAAACAGTGGCGGCAGGATCGGGAGAGGAATGTTTACAAATACTGCAAACAGAACAACCCAACGCTATTTTGCTGGATGTATCTATGCCGGGAATGGATGGGTTTGCTGTGTACGAGACCCTCCAGTCCGATCCGATTACCCGATCGATTCCAGTGATTCTGCTGACAGCGAAAGTTTTGCCCAGCGATCGGGCTAAATTTGCCAAGATGGCGGTAGCTGGGGTAATTGCCAAACCAATCCAACCCATCACCTTGACGGAAGAAGTAGCAGAGATTTTGGGATGGGAGGATTGACAATCAAGCATCCAGGATACAAGCCCCCGGATTCATTCCGAAAGCAGACTCAGGACGCAGAAATAAAAAACCTGTATCCGATGAAACTTGCCCCCCGAATTTATCCGTGGGGTGAATGCTTCAATCGAAAATCGAAAATCGAAAATCGATTGACTTTCACCATTTTTGTCAATTTTTGTAACAATAACGGAATCTTTACCAATTCCTTACCGTTGCTATTTACTCTCCTGCTATGCAGCTAACAGTTCTTGGCATTAGGAGGAGACTCAATGAATGCTTTTCAGGCTTTGAATGATATAAATCAGGATGTCGCAGGTTCATTTTCCCGTTTTCCCACTGGTTGTCAGCAATCCACACTTGGGATTGCTCATACAGAGGAAACACCGATCGCAGGTATTAGAATTCAAGAAAAGGATCTGACACTTATCCTTAAAGTTCACATTTATGACATTCATCTTGTCAAATTGAATCTCCAAATCACTCCAGAAACTGTTTTAATCCAAGGTCAACCTACCGAAGCGGCTGGAGTAGAAGGTTATTTCTTATATCTTGCACCATTCTCAATTAGCCTTTTAGGAACAGGCAAGATGCCTGTTCCACAAGAAAATCTACTCTTTGTGGAACGGGCATCTTGCCCGTTCTTGAGAATAATGCAAGATGTGAATTATTTCCTTCCTAGTGGATTTCAAATTCTCATCCCGTTGCCCCACCGCGTACATCCTGAAATCTATGGGACTGAAATACACTCGGATCGTTTAACAATTCAGCTTGCCAAAGAGTTGAGAGTTCCGCCCTCCCAAGTTCGGATTCAAGTCTCAAATACACATCTTTGAGCGATTCCTCAAAGATGTGTATTTGAGACCCAATTGACCACCGAAAAATTGATTTCTAATCAACCCAAATAAAATGAACACTTTGCAAATAGCTAATTATGATGGCAGTCTCCTGCCCGAAAGCAAGATGATAGGGAAACAAATTCTCATCGTTGATGACCAAGAACACCTCCGTGAACTGATACAGATGTGCCTGGAAGACCTCGCGGGATGGAATACCCTGGTGGCCGAATCAGGACAAGAATGTTTACAAATCCTACAAACAGAACGACCTAACGCTATTTTGCTGGATGTATCAATGCCGGGAATGGATGGGTTTGCTGTGTACGATCGTCTCCAATCCGATCCCATAACTCGATCGATTCCAGTGATTTTGCTGACAGCAAGAGTTTTGTCAAGTGATATGGCCAACTTTGCCAAAATGGGTGTTGCTGGGGTAATTCCCAAACCATTTGAAGCCACCAGCCTGCCGGGAAAAGTGGCAGAGATTTTGGGATGGGATGATTGACACTCCCCGGTAGGGCAGACGCAGGATTCTTAATAATTTACCTCTACATTCATAGAGTTGCTGCTTCAACCCAGCTTACAGCACTTGGCAACAAGAGAAAAATACACTTTCGTCGATAAAAAAGAGGTTTTTATGACAAGCTGTCCTTGCTGCACGAATCAAATGCTGCGTCACCTTCGCCACAGTCAAGTATACTGGTTTTGCCGTCAGTGTTGGCAAGAAATGCCTGTTTCCCCTCTTAACAGCTACGGTTCATCGCCCTCTATAAATTTAGTTACAGACTTAAGGATTAAGAAGCTACTTTCTTGAGAGGCGATAGTTTTAAGGTGAAATTCCATCGCACAGGCGTGACGCCCGTGCCACAATGGAGGCGGATGAATAAAAGGGATCTCGCACTTAGCGACTAAACCTCCTCAAAAATTGCGCCTCGCTGCTGTAGATTCACCTGCATCTCCTCATCGATTCCTGAATTATTCCCGAATCTGGCTGACTCGACATTCGCACCACTGAAATTAGTATTTGTTAAGTTCACTTCCAGCAGATTTGCGCCGCTCAAATTGGCACCGCTGAGGTTAGCTAAAGCCAGACTTGCTTTGTGCAAATCTGCACCGCTTAAATCAGCATTTCCTAAGAAAGCCCCACTCAAATCTGCACCGCCGAATTTGGCATTTTGCAGGTTGGCGTCGCTGAAATCGGCATCGTTTAAGGTTGCGCCCCGGAAATTTGCCCGATCGAGATTTGCGCTGCTAAAATCCACTGCACTTAAAGTCGTTCCGCGCAAGCTACCACCCGCGAAATCTAGTGCTGGGTTGAGATTGGCGATTTGGGCCAACTCTACAAAGTTGTCGGTTTCAGCGGAAATAATGCGATCGACCATTTCCTGCAATTCCGATTCAGCTTCCGGCACAATTTCCACTTCGCGCGGTTCAACCGGAGGCAAATTGTAGGAGAATAGCGCCCAACTGAGAGCAGGTTTGAGTTTATTTGCTTGCAGGTATATAGTCAGGATTCTTTCTAAAATCGAATGTTGATTTGGCGTGATTTCGTGCGGCCACAAACCCTCCGCATCTGTGAGATAAATATCTTCTTTAGCAACTTCAAAAGCCGCTGCCATCCGAAATTCTTTGGCAGCTAATTCTCCCAGCTTAGCACTTTTTAGCAAACCTTTTAATACTGATTTGCCCTGTTCTACTGCAAAAATCCAAGCTGGCGTTCTATCATCGCTGATTGTGGAAACGTGACAAAATATGCTCTCTGTTTCCTTAGTTTTTTCCGCCGTTTCCCCGCCCTGAACTCCCCGCTGACTTTCGGTTGCTAAATTTTCTGCACTGCTTTGAATGGCCAGGGTTTCTCCTATGGGCAAAAGCTTGAAAGAACCGACTAACTGACGTGATGCTACGGGTATTTCGCAGTTTTCTAGATATAGTTTAAGCGTCCCGCCTTGCAGACCAAATTTGACGCGACCACCTAGCAGGGGTTCCCAATGCTCGTTAAAATTCAGGCTCAAGTGAATGTCGAGCTGCTGGGTTTGGGGTGCAACCGATGGAACGGGAATTGCTTCTAATTGCATCCACAAGCAATCTGGGTATTTGTTGTGAGACTCTAGCGATCGCATATCGGGTAGAATTGCTGGCACTACCAGCCTGTAATTGATATTTAAATTAGTTTATGATCTCTATTTTATCACACCACCGCTTTTTTTTTTGTAAAATTGTAAATTTTGTTTAACTTCCTCCGCCCTTCATTGATTTTGCTGAATTTGGCTTTTTACCCAATTCCGAAATGCTTTTACTAATTCCAAATAGTCCATTGTTTCTGCTTGTTCCAAAAATCTGACAATCTCTAATATCGGTAAGCTGGGAAATGCTAAACTGATCTCGCTCTCAACATATTCTCCATTTTCTAATCTGTTGATTCTGAGTCGCAGTCCATTATAAATCCAAACTTCCGGCACTCCCAGATCCGCATAAACCTGCAAGGTATTTTCCGAACGGCTGGTAATATCAATTTCCACCACTAAATCCGGCGGCGGATCTTGAGTCAGGTCAATTCTTTTTTTGCCTTTAACTGCACTAATATTCTGGATGTAAAAACATTCATCAGGTTCTACACCGCTAAGTTCAGGACGTTTAAATGTGGTAGATCCAAGAGGTTCAATTCTCACCTCTAATTCTTCCGCTAAGGTTTCAACAAATCGACCCATTATTGTTTTGAAGCGTTCGTGTTCTGGAGAAGGTACCCTAATTTCCAGATTGCCGCGATTATATGTCAGTCGAATTTGCCGATCGCCGATTTCGGCAAGCAAATTTTCGTAGGTTTGCCAACTGATACCGGATAGCTGGACAATTTGTTCGGGTGGGGCGAGAGTTTTAGCGGTCATAGTGCTACTTTGGTGAAGAGTTCAATCGCACTTGTGCATTATATCATCAATCCGGGCGATGGCTACGCCCCGGCCCCGGCCTACGCACTCCTCACCTTCACTCACCCATCTGCGCCGGAAATACCGCAGATAAATCGAGAGACAAATCTGGGAAACCTGGAATTACCACAACCTCATTCGGCAAAACCACTCGTTTGACTCGATAATCGAAACCACCTCTTTGTTTTTGATAAGGTTCGCTGTGCATTTCCAGTTGAATATCTACCAAATTAAATATCCAATAATCAGAAATTCCCGATTCAGCATAGAGAGATAACTTGGTTCTCCTGTCGTATTTCAAAGTAGAATCGGAAACCTCAATTACCAACAAAATATCAGCAGGCTGCGGGTGAGAAGATAAATAATTATCAGAACGATTGCAAGCAATAACAACATCAGGCTCTGGTTCGCTATCAGCCGACAAAATAATCGGCTCTTGACCGCGCACGATCGCTCGTTCTTCCAGCAGTGGGTACAATTTTTTAAGCAATAGCGAGTTGCAAACAGAGTGAAACGTACCTTTAGCAGCCATAATGATAATTTCTCCGCGAATCAATTCAACTCGGTCATCGGGGGCGAAAAATCCCAGTTCTCCCAAACGGTGATATTCGGCGATCGAGAATCGTTTTGCAGTTACGGCAGTCATAGCTTTTCTTACCCTCTACAATTACCAACCTTTCCAATTCTACTCAAAAATCCCGCCCCGTGTCCTCAATTCAACCTTCAGGGCTTCCGAAATTCCCACACAACCAGAAAAGTTCGCATTTTTAACCACCGTATTTTTCAAATCAGCGCGGGTCAAATCAGCACCGTTTAAAATCGCACCACTCAAATTAACACCACTTAAATCAGCATTTTTGAAATCAGTATTTGTCAAATTTGCATTTACTAAAATCGCATTCGGTAAATAAGCACTGCTCAAATTAGCGTCGGTTAAATTTGCACCGCTCAAATTAGCCCTGGGCAGCTTTGTTCGCAAATCTGCACCGCTCAAATTGGCGCTGCTGAGTTCAGCATCCCGCAAATTAGCATTGCACAAATTAGCATCAATTAAAATAGCAGCGCTCAGCAAAGCACCGCTGAGATCCGCCAAAGTCAAATCTGCGCCTCGGAGGTTGGTTTCGCGCAAATCCGCACCGTTAAAATCAGCGTAGTGCAAGTCAAAACCGCTTAAATTAGCCCCAGCAAAATCCTCAATCGGATTCAAACCAACTGTTTCTGCAAGTTGTACAAAACTCTTATTTTTATCAATTAAAAACAGTTCCCGCACGATCGCCAATTGCTGCTGTCGGTACTCGTCGGCCTTCTCGTAATCTGCTAAATACTTGTAAGCAACCTTCAAATTCTTGAGAGCATTGCGCTCAATGCGATCGTCCTTGCTGGCGCGCGCGATCGACAACTGCTGGTGATAGCATTCGATCGCACCAGGCAAATCTCCCTTAGCATCGTAAGCTAGCGCCAAATTACCCAAAGTTTCCAACTCAGAGCGCCCGTCGCCAGTGTCCCGCGCGATCGCCAAACGCTGTTGCTGGTAATCAATAGCACCAGAAAAATCCTCAAGAGCACAGCAAGCATTGCCCAGATTTCCCAAAGCATTTGCCTCACCCCGGCGATCGCCAATTTCCCGCGCTAACACCAAATGTTGCTGGTAGCAGTCGATCGCCTGAGCATAATTTCCCAGCGCTTCGTAAGCTACGCCCATATTACCCAGCGCCGCACCCGATCGGCGCTTATCGTCCATTGAGCGATACAGCCCCAGCGCTTCCTGCCAAGAACCGAGCGCCGCCTCAAATTGACGCGCCTGATATTGCGAAATCCCCTGCTTGATTAGCTCGCTAGCTTGTTCGCTCATACTGTCAAAATTAGTTAATAACTAAAGTTGATATTAATCGACTCAAAGCGGTAATTGCTAATCGGTAATCAGTAATCGAGAATCGGTATAGCCCATCCCCCTCTCCCCCAGGGCGGTTTCATTTTCTTGTAGGGGCAAACCCCCCGTGGTTGCCCCTTTTGGGTTTGGGGCAGGCACTCTTAGCACTGCCCCTACAGAAAACCTCCTTTTGATCTGAGAATGAAACAGCCCTGCCCTCTCCCCCATCCGTATTTTCACGTCCGTGAAAAAAAAAGACAAAAAAAAGAGAGAGCTACCTAAGTAACTCTCTCTGCCATCAGGGTGCATCTACATAACACAATATAACACGACCGGGATGAGGGGTGTTACCCCCAAACGTGAAGATGTTGTAAAGAAATGTAGATTAATTATAAAGTTACGATCCCGCGAGAATGGCGAGATCAGGAAAAACCGATCGCCCGCCGCTGTATCCGCTACACGATCCCCTTAACGACTTGCTTAGCCTGGGGCGTTAAGCTTCGCCGTCAGCAGCTCATTGGTCAGTTTGGGATCGGCTCGGCCGCCCGTTTCCTTCATCACCTTGCCGACAAAAAAGCCCAGCAGCTTAGTTTTACCGGCTCGGTACTGTTCGAGCTCCTTGGGATTGGCGGCTAACACGGCATCGATCGCCCGATCGATCGCCCCAGTATCCGAAATTTGAATCAAACCCTTGCTCTCAACGAACTTCTGAGGCGAACCACCGTTTGCCAGCAACTCCGGCAAAATATCCTTAGCAATTTTGCCACTGATCGTGCCGGCCTCAATTAACCCCAGCAGTTCGGCTAAATCCTGCGGTTGGAAAGGAATTTCTGCGATCGCCAGCTTTTCATTTTTCAGATAAGCAGTAATATCGCCCATCACCCAATTGGCAGCTTGTTTAGCCACAGCACCGGCGGCGATCGATTTTTCAAAATACTCCGCCACCGCTTTGTCGTCAGTCAGCACCCGCGCGTCGTAGGGAGAAAGACCGAGCTCTGTTTCGTAGCGATTGCGCTTCATTGCCGGCAATTCCGGCAGTTGAGCTTGCCAATCCTGCAATTGCTCGGCTGAAACTTTGATCGGAGGTAAATCCGGTTCCGGGAAATACCGGTAATCGCTCGCACCTTCCTTAATCCGCATACTGAAAGTACACTGCTTGTTTTCATCCCAAAGCCGGGTTTCTTGGATGATGGTTTCGCCATTTTCCACAGCTTGAATTTGCCGCTCGATCTCGTAATCGATCGCCCGTTCGATGGCATTAAAAGAGTTCATATTTTTAATTTCCACCTTCGTGCCGAACTCTTTTTGGCCAACCGGGCGCACCGAAATATTCACGTCGCACCGGAGCGAACCTTCCTGCATATTCCCGTCGCCAACACCGATGTAGCGCACGATCCGGCGCAATTCTTGACCGTATTCGGCAGCTTCCGCGCCCGATCGCAAATCCGGTTCCGAAACAATTTCGATTAGAGGCACACCGGCGCGGTTGTAATCTACCATTGAATAAGTAGAACCGCTCAACCGATCGCTGCCGCCGTGAACCAATTTTCCGGCATCTTCCTCCATGTGCAAGCGAGTGATCCCGATTTTTTTTATAGTAGAATTTCCCGTCTCATCCACGAGTTCAATTTCTAGCCAACCGTTAGTAGCGATCGGCAAATCGAACTGAGAAATTTGATAATTTTTCGGCAAATCGGGATAGAAATATTGCTTGCGGTCAAACTTACTGTAAGGTGCGATGGAGCAGTTGAGAGCCAGCCCTGCTTTCACGGCATACTCCAGAACTTTTTGATTTAATACTGGCAACACTCCCGGCATTCCCATACAAATTGGGTCAATGTTAGTATTTGGGGCATTGCCAAATTCTGTAGAAGAACTGGAGAAAATTTTAGTATTCGTACTCAATTGACAATGAGTTTCGAGACCGATAATGGCTTCGTACTGAGTTTGGTTTTTTATCGAAGAGGGTACAGCAGCAGTCATAAGCGATTTAAAAGACTGAATAACTTTAGATTTTATTTTAGCTTTTTATTGACCAAAGTGATGGGAGATTATTTGTAGGTAGGGGCGGTTTCATTGGTGTCAACCAGCCCGTCCAACCCTCAGTCCGACAGGGGGTTAAAGCCCTGCCCGACTTTGAGAAAGCGTGTTTAGTTGAGACAAATGGGGCTCTGCATAGGCAACGCCCTGCTACAGATTGGCGATCGACCCCAGCCCGCAGCCACGCCGAGATCCTTTTGATCGCCCCCAAACAACAACTCTATGCAAAAATATAGTTAGGGTCAGCTCCTGCCCGCACCCTTCCCTTACCCAGGAGAATTTTAGATCGATCCACCACAATTGCCGATCAATCTGCACCCCAGATCCTTTTACTGGCAATCTTTAATAACGCCGCCCGCCTCCAACGATCGGGCTCCACGCACAGACTAAAAATTAAAAATGTATAATTTAACAGGAAATTCTATATTTTTAATTTTTAAGCTTTAATTTTGAATTCTCAAAGTAACACTGGCCTAAGTGTCAAAACTATGCGTGAAATTCCAGTTAAAAGTGCCACACTGTTTCAGAACAGCATCACTGAGGTAGAGCCGGCGGAATCAGCCCTCGAACTCGCTTGGAACGAACTCGAAAAACAAACAGCAGAAACCATTGCTCACATTGCCAACGCGGGCTCAGCAAATACACAGGAACTCAGCGACCGCTTGGCCGAGGCAAAGCAACTCCGGCAGCAACTTCAAACTCAAATAAAAAAAGCCAACTCGCGGCGGGAATTTCATCTAGAAAACTCACCAATGGCAGTGGTAGAGTGGGACAGCGAATTTCGGGTAGTGCGGTGGTCGCCAATGGCAGAACAAATATTTGGCTGGAGTGCAGCAGAAGTAATGGGCAAATACTGGCACGAATGGTCAATAGTTCATCAAGAAGACTTCGAGCAAGTGTGCGCCGTCACAAATCAACTGTTACACAACAGAGAGCCCCGCAATGTTTGCCACAACCGCAACTATACCAAAGATGGCTCGGTAATTTACTGCGAATGGTACAATTCTGCCCTAATCGATGAATCGGGAAGATTAGTTTCAATTCTATCTTTTGCCAGAGACATAACCGATTTCCACCGCACTCAAGAAGAACTGCATCGGCGCGAACAAGCTTTCAGCACCCTAGCGGAAAATGCGACCGATATTATCGCTCGGTTCGATCGCAAACTACGCCACATTTACATCAACCACGCAGTAGAATCAGCAACCGGAAAACCCCCCGCAGAATTGATTGGCAAAAGCAACAGAGAATCAGGAATGCCACCACACTTGTGCGACCTGTGGGATGAGGCTTTTATGAAAGTTTTGGGTAGCGGCAAACAAGAAACCATAGAATTTGAGTTTCCCACTCCCGATGGCATAAAACATTACCACTGTCGAGTCATTCCCGAATTTGCTGAAGACAATTCAGTAGAAACAGTTTTATCCATCTCCCGCGACATCACAGAACTAAAACAAGTCGAAGATCAGTTGCGACAAAGCGAATCCAAATTTAAAGCCATAGTTGATTCTAACATGATCGGTCTAATTTTTTGGGATCTTAACGGCAGCATTACAGATGCCAACGCCGCTTTTTTAAACACCGTCAACTATACGCGGGAGGAGCTGCTTGCCGGAAGAGTTAACTGGCAAGAAATGACACCGCCCGAATACGTGCGTTTAGATACAGAAAAAGTGGCAGAACTGAAGGCTAGAAATACGGTTCTTCCCTTTGAAAAAGAATTTATACGCTCCGATGGTAGCCGCGTTCCCGTGCTGCTGGGCAGCACATTTTTAGAAGGAACGAAGCAGTTAGGCGTCAGTTTTGTGCTGGACTTAAGCGAGCGCAAGCAGGCAGAATTGGAGTTGCAAAAACACCAGCAACTTTTAGAGAGTATTGTTACAACTATACCTAACTTTCTATACATTTACGATGCAGTTGACAGCAAAAATATGTATGCAAATGAATCGGTCACAGCCATGCTGGGATACACTCCCCAAGAATTGCGAGATTTGGGTAAAGACGCTGTAGCTAACTTAGTTCATCCCGATGATATTTTAAAGCTAATTACAGGTATGGAGCGACTCAAACACAGCAGGAATCCCTATGAAACGGATGACAGAGACTACAGAATCAAACACAAAAATGGGGAATGGCGCTGGGTACACGATCGCTCTAAAATTTTCAAAAGAACCCCAGACGGACAAATTTTACAATTTATCGGTTCCGTACTCGACATCAGCGATCGCAAACAAGCCGAAGAATCATTAAAACAGCAAAAAGAACTGCTGCAAACTATATTCGACAACGTGCCAGTCATGCTCGCATTCTTGGACAAAAACAGTCAAATAAACTGGGTAAACCGCCACTGGGAAGAAGTGCTAGGCTGGAGTTTGGCAGAAATCACAAACCGGGATATCTTGGCCGAATTTTATCTGCAGCCAGAAGACCGTCAATATGTTTGGGATGAAATTGAAGCAGCAAATCCGAACTGGAGCGACTTCAAGACAAAAGTTAGAGACGGGCGAATTATCGACACTTCTTGGGCCAATGTTCGTCTTTCGGACGGCAGGTGTATCAGCATTGGTCAAGATATTACCGAACGCAAACGAGTAGAAGCTGAACTTAAAGAACTCAACGAAACTTTAGAAGCTCAAGTCGCGCAGCGTACCGCAGAATTAGAAACTTTTTTTGATGCTTTGCCCGATCACATTTTTGTGGTAGAGCGCGAGAACATGTGCCTGTCTTTTGTCAACCAATCTGTGGCCAAAACTGCTGGATTAAATAGCAGAAAAGAGATGCAGGGCAAAACTATTTTTGAATGTTTCGCCCCAGAAATAGCCGCAAAATTCTCTAGGGAAAATTCGCAGGTATTTGAAACAGGGGAAACTCTGCACTTGCAGGATAAATTTGTGATATCTGGCGACACTACTTACTACGATACTTTTAAAATTCCCCTGAGAAATATCGAGGGCGAGGTTTATGCTTTAATTGGGACTTCTCGCGATATCACTGAGTTGGTAGAGACAAAACAAGCTTTGTCAGAACGGACAGAGCAATTAGAAGCTGCCAATCAAGAATTAGAATCTTTTTCTTACTCAGTTTCCCACGACTTGCGCGCACCTTTGCGACACATTTCAGGTTTTGTAGAAGCCTTGAAACAGCGGCTAGAATTAACGGAGGCTTTGAGCGATCGCAAAATAGTTCACTATATGGAAGTAATTGAAGACAGTAGCCAAAAAATGAGCCTGTTGATTGACGGTTTGCTCGCCCTGTCGCGGGTGACTCGCACCGAGTTGAGGCAAATTCCGATCGATCTGAGCCGTTTGGTACAAAATGCGATTAAATTGACTAAACCACCAACCGTCGCAGATCCGGCCCAAACTCCCCACAGCGTTGAATTTGCCGTCGGAGATTTGCCGACAGTAATGGGAGATCCAACCTTGCTGCAACAGGTGTTCAGCAACTTGATTAGCAACGCCGTCAAGTTCAGCCGCGGACGCACTCCGGCTACAATAGTTATTGAGGGTTTACCTGATGGGACGATTTTTGTCAAGGATAACGGCGTGGGTTTTCCGATGGAATATGCCGATCGCCTGTTTGGAGCCTTTCAGAGGCTGCACTCCCAGAGAGAATTTGAAGGTACGGGCATCGGTTTGGCGATCGTCCAGCGGATTATTCACCGCCACGGCGGCACTGTTTGGGCTGAAAGCCTACCTAGTCAAGGAGCCACGTTTTACTTTAAACTAGCGCAAACAATCTCAAACGGTAATATAGATTCGTAAGTTAAGTGTATAAGAGTTTTAAATTCTAAATTTAAAACTCTTATACACTTAAATAAGTCACAATCGGTGAGAGCATCAGAATTTTGGTGTGACAGCAGTGTTCACTGTTAGGCATGGAAGCGAAAGCTCTAGGCCGGGCTGTGCAAGATGTTCGTACTCCTAAAAAATGCTCTTTTAAAAATTGGGATGATCCCCAATCGGTTCGGTCAGCCCTCGACTGGCAGTGCTAAATAAAGGTCTTGCGAGTAGAGTATATAATTGATTTTGCTAAAAATAACTAAAAATATCGAGATAAAATTAACCACCAAATTCCGTCTAAATAATTACTAGCAAAAACACGAATAACCAATTGAAAACCTACCCAATACCTTATGTTAGATATAAATCAGACTAACTATCTACTAAAAATGGTAGCGGAATCAACATTAAACTTGTTGATTATCGAAGACATGGCAGAAGATATGGAATTAATAGTGCTCGCCTTAGAAGCGGGGGGGGTAAATTTTAAGTGCGAGACGGCAGAAACAGCAACAGAGTGCAGAAAACTGCTCCAGAATTGCAAGTACGATGCTGTACTCTCAGATTACCGCCTCCCCGGCTTCAACGGTTTAGAAGTGTTGAAATTAATGCAGGAATTAGGGCAAGACATACCCTTAATTTTAGTAACGGGAAGTTTGGGAGAAGAAGCTGCCGTTGAGTGCATAAAAGCCGGAATGACCGATTATGTATTAAAAGGGCGGCTGTTTAGGTTGCCAACAGTCTTAGAACGATCGCTCCAAGAATACAAAATGCGGCGCCAGCAACAAGAAGCGATCGTCCAAATTCAGCGGCAAGCTCAGCGAGAAGCGATCGTCAACCGCATCCTCCAAGCCATGCGCTTCACCCTTGTACTCGACGAAGTGCTCCAAACCACTGCAGATCAACTGCACGAAGCTCTAGACATCAGCGCCTGCGCCATCTTGCAGCCAGATGCTGAAGGCGGCATCAGAGTTCGCTACATCAGCAAAGCATCCGACAGAGAAGGGTTTGTCGGGCTAAATTGCAAAGTGGCCGAGCACTACCGATCCGGGCTCGCGGCTGGGGAAACCCTGATTATCGACGAATTATCCACCCTGTGCCCGTCCCTGCAAGAATCAGCAGGGTTGGTAGGGTTTCGCTCCGTCGCGATCGCCCCGCTGCTCTACCAGCAGTCATTTTTGGGAGGAATTAGCCTCTATCAGTGCGATCGGGCGCGCTGTTGGAGCGCAGAAGAACTGTCACTACTCAAAGCCATAGCCGATCAGTGCGCGATCGCGATCCACCAAGCCGAACTCTACCAACAAGCCCAAACCGAACTTGCAGAACGCAAGCGCGCCGAAGCAGAAGTCTGCGGCATCCAGCAGCAGCTAGCCACAATGGCAGCCAACATTCCCGGCTCAGTCTACCGCACCGTGCTGCATCCAGATGGCAAAATCTCCATGCCCTACATCAGTCCGGGCGTGCGCGAGGTTACTGGGTTCGCGGCCGAAGAAGTGATTTCCCACCCGGAACTATTGACCGAAATCATCCATCCAGAGGACAAAAGCTCGTCTGACAGTGGCGTAGCAGCATCGAGAGCGAGTCTTTTGCCGTGCGATCGCCAGTACCGCATCGTTCTGAGATCTGGGGAGGTCAAGTGGGTGCAAGACAGCGCTAAATTTTCCAAAAACGAAAACGGCGACGTAATTATAGACGGAGTAGCGCTCGACATCAGCGATCGCAAACAAGCAGAATCAGCCCTGCGCCAAAGCGAACAGCGATTTCGATCGCTGATTGAAAACGCCACAGACATCACGATCATTCTCGACGCCGAAGGAATCTTCCGCTACATCAGCCCTTCGGTTAAGCGAATTTTAGGATACCCGCCCCACCAGGCGATCGGGCGCAGCGCCTTAGAAATAGTTCACCCCGACGACTGCGCCACGATCACCGAAACCCTCCACAAAGCCATTGAAAACCCCAAAAGAAGCCAGTGCCCAGTTGAGTACCGAGTCCGCCACCGCAACGGTTCCTGGTGTTATGTAGAAGCTGTAGCCACCAACTTGCTGTACGATCCCGCAGTCGAGGGAATCGTGATTAACTGTCACGACATCACTCAGCGCAAACTCGCCGAAGAACAACTGCTGCACGATGCTTTTCACGACGCCCTCACCGGATTGCCCAATCGATCGCTATTTACCGATCGGCTCGAACACGCTCTGAGGCTGGCCAAACGGCGCAAAGACTACTTGTTTGCCGTGCTGTTTCTCGATTTAGATAGATTTAAAGTAGTCAACGATTCCCTCGGCCACGCTATCGGGGATCAACTGCTAGTATCGATCGCGCGGCGTCTGGAAGCTTGTCTGAGGCCCGGAGATACAGTGGCCCGCCTCGGAGGAGACGAGTTTGTGCTGTTGCTAGAAGACATCGAGGGCATCAATGAAGCTACCACCATTGTCAACCGCCTGCAAAAGAAAATCACCTCCCCTCTCCTTCTAGACGGACACGAAGTATTTATCACCGCCAGCATCGGCATAGCTTTGAGTTCTGGCGAATACCTGGAACCGACAACCCTACTGCGCGACGCCGACACAGCAATGTACCGCGCCAAAGAACTCGGCAGAGCCCGACACGAAGTTTTCAACAGTTCCATGCACGCCCACGCTTTGCGCCTGTTGCAGCTAGAAAACGACCTGCGGCGGGCGATCGAATCAATTAGAGACCAGGCGAAAGAAGAAGACTTGGCCCCATCCCCAGAATCAGCCTTACCTCCCTTATCCGCAGCGCCCCAGTTTATTATTCACTACCAGCCGATCGTGTCGATCGCCAATAACACAATTACCTGTTTTGAGGCCCTAGTGCGCTGGCAGCATCCAGAACGAGGCTTAGTTTCCCCCGGTGAATTCATCACCATTGCCGAAGAAACCGGCTTGATCGTACCCCTGGGCCGCTGGGTACTCCGCACAGCTTGCCACCAAATCCGCCAGTGGCAGCAGCTATTTCCCAGCAACCCCCCCTTAAGCGTTAGCGTCAACATTTCTGTCAAACAGTTTTCTCAGCCAGATTTAATCGAATACATCGACCAAGTTCTTCAAGAAACTAACCTCGACGGCAGCAGTTTAAAACTAGAAATTACCGAAAGCGTACTCATAGAAAATTCCGAATCAGTAACAGCAATGCTGGTGCAGCTCAGAACCAGAAACATACACTTGTGCATTGACGACTTCGGCACCGGCTATTCCTCGCTCTCCTACCTGCACCGCTTCCCCACCAATACCTTAAAAATAGACCGCTCTTTTGTTAGCAGGATGGGAGGTGAGTTCGATTTCAGTAAAGGAGGCATTGATCCGACAGAAATTGTGCGGTCGATCGTTACTTTGTCCCACAATTTAGGCATGGATGTAGTAGCCGAAGGAGTCGAAGAAGCCTCGCAACTATCTATACTTAAAGGGTTAAAATGTGAGTACGCCCAGGGATTCTTTTTCTCAAAGGCAGTAGACTCTCAAACAGCAGCAGCCCTAATCCGACAGCAAGCAGAAAATCAGAATTTGCTGACATTTAGTTTGTTAGAGAAAGGCCAGTGAACTACCCACACTAAATCGAAACGATTATAGTGTGGGCTTCTAACATCACAGAGGAATGCCTCAGAACAGACTTGCGTCCAATCTTTGGTCTTACTTCCCCTCCGTTAGCAAAAACGGCTGTTCCATCCGTCTGTAGTATCCTGATGCCTTCGGATCTAATGTTTGTTGCGGCGTTACCATCACGGTCATGACGAGTACCGCAATTAGGACAAGTCCACTCCCTAATATCAAGCGGTAACTTATCAATCTGGTAATAGCAATTAGAGCAGAGCTTGGAGCTGGGGAACCAGCGGTCAATTTCAACCAACTTGCCACCTTTTTTCTCTAGCTTGTAAGCTAGGAAATTGATAAAGGTTCCCCATCCCACATCAGATATGGCTTTAGCTAAATTGTGATTGCGTACCATGCCTTTGACATTAAGATTCTCTACTACGACAACTTGGTTTTCATTGACGAGCTTTCTCGAAAGCTTATGTAGAAAATCCTGACGGGATTTACTTACCCGTTCGTACACTTTAGCTACCGTCTTTTTAGCTTGGTTCCTTGAATTACTTCCTTTCTGTTTTTTAGCTAGCTTTTGTTGCTTGCGTTTGAGGTTTTTCTCGTGTTTGGCTAGATGCTTAGGGTTATCATACTTAGAGACTTTGCAGCCATTGCTCGTAATAGCAAAATGAGTCAATCCCAAGTCAATTCCAATTACTTTGCCGACCGTTGAAACAGTCGGATTGTCGCCTTCACTCTCCGTCAATATTGAGGCAAAGTATTTCCCAGAAGGATTTAAACTAACCGTTACGGTTTTGATTGTTCCTTCTATGTTCCTGTGCAACTTGGCTTTAACTTTGCCGACCTTGCCCGGAAACTGAATAAACCCATCAAGTACCTTGACATTTTGAGGATACTGAATCGATTGCTTACCATGCTTTGACTTGTAGCGCGGGAACCTACCACGACCTGCAAAAAAGTTTTTATAGGCGGTTGTGAGGTTGAGCGTTGTTGCTTGCAAAACTTGGCTGTAACATTCAGACAACCAAAGTCTTTCTTCGGTTTTCTTGAGTTTTGGTAAAAAGGCATTGAGTGCTGACTGACCAAGGCTTTTACCCGTTTCTTTATAAGTCTCAATTGACTTATTTAGACCATAGTTCCACCACCATCTGGCACAGCCAAAGTGCCCAGACAGTAGGGCTTGTTGCTCTAATGTTGGATAAAGTCGAACCTTGATAGCAGTATGCAGCATCTCATTGCCTCCTTACTGTATTATAAACATTTCAGTAACAATACTTCGGACAGTTTTTAAGCAGCGAGAGTACCATAGGATAGGACTGACGGAAGGTTAGGGTGATTTAAAAT
>NZ_JAUBOX010000109.1:0-20630 GCF_036700445.1 Microcoleus sp. T3_B1 | reverse complement strand
TCATCTTTATTTAACGATTTTACTAGCTTTTTCATTTTATCTCTTTTTTGACACATTTGCCAAAGTGAGATGCACCCCTACTGGCTATGGGCTGCCAGCTATTTAATCTTGAGTTTGGTATTTTGGCGCGGGTACAAAATAGCCGGTATGAAGTGATGGTTGCTCGTTCGCCCAATGATGTCCTAAAGAAAGGTGATACCTTTGATGTTAAACAGACCCCCTGCTGGGAAGTTTTGGATACAGATGACCCTCTCACGATTGAGCATAAAGCAGCTTCCAAGTGGCATGACCATCCCGCCTATACTGCATTCAAGATGGAGTCTTACATTGGAACGCGAGTTTTAGTTGGAGGTCAAGTTTACAGTACCCTCAGCTTCTCTAGTCCTGCTCCTCGTGAAGAAAAATTCAAATCTGCTCATAAAGAACTGCTCAAGCTAATGGCGCAGTGGATCGGGAGCGAGATCGAGCGCTATCAAGCAGAGGAAGCCTTACAAAAGGAACGAGAATTCCTCAAAGTTCTGCTTGACAATGTGGGAGCAGGGATTGTGGCTTGTAATGCTGAAGGCGTTTTGACGCTTTCCAACCGAACTATACAGGAGTGGCACAGTTTACCCGAACAACTGATTGCAGCAGAACAATGGGCGCACCAGTACGATCTCTATCAGCCTGATGGTAAAACTCTTATGCAAAAGGAGGATATTCCACTTTTCCGAGCGTTGCAAGGAGAGCGAGTCCATGATGTGGAAATGGTGATTGTGCCAAAGCATGATGGGTTAGCACGCACGTTGATAGGAAGTGGACAAGCCATTATTGATGCTCAAGGGAGAAAGGTAGGCGCGGTTTGTGTCTTCCACGATATTAGCGAGCGCAAACGGGCAGAAGTTGCATTAGAGAAAGAGCTTTCGCGGAGTCAAACGCTGTTCAATACTTCAATGGACGGTGTTGTTGTCCTCAATCATCAAGGGGATGTGGTACAAGCTAGCCCAAGTTTTGCCCAGATGATTGGTTACACCTTAGAGGAAACCCTAACTCTAAATATCGCTGATTGGAATGCTCAGTGGACACGGGAAGAACTACAACTTTTACAGGGTAAAAAGGCTCAACTTCCTCTACTTGAGACACGACATCGCCGTAGGGATGGTTCGCTATATGATGTAGAAATTAGCTGGAGCCGTGTGGAATTAGACGGTCAGATATTGCACTTTTGTATTAGCCGGGATATTAGCGAGCGCAAACAGTTACAAGAGGAGATTAAGTCACGAGAGCAGTTGTTAAACGCTTTCTTTAAAGCAGCTTCCCTTGCTGGGATAGGACTGTGCATTCACGATCAACAGTTTCGTTTTCTGCAAATCAATGAGGCTATGGCTGAAATTAATGGCTGCCCCGTTGAGTCTCATTTAGGCAAGACAACCAATGATGTTCTGCCGGCACTTGCACCTAATATTAATGCGCTTTTACAGCACGTAATTACTACCGGACAGCCTCTAGTCGATTTGGAAATGAATGGAGAAGTACCGAGTCAGCCCGGTATTGAACGGCACTGGCTAACCTATCACTTCCCGATTGCAAACCAAGAAGGGCTTTGTACAGCAGTCGGTGCTATGGTGGTCGAAATTACTGATCGCAAGCGGGCTGAAGAAGCACTACAGCGACAGCTTCGGCAAATTCTTCTGCTCAAACGGATCACTCAAGAAATTCGTCAAAGCCTCGACGCCCAACAAATTTTTGAAACGGCGGCCCTTCAAATTGGTCAAGCATTCGGAGCGAGTCGTTGCTTGATTCGCACTTATATTAATACTCCAACTCCTCAATTCCCCATAGTTGCAGAGTATTTAGCGCCAGGCTGTGGCTCAAGTAGAGAACGCGACCTTTTAACAGCCGATTCTGCTTATGCAGAACACATAATGGCACAAGATCAAGCGATTGTGTCACCTGATGTATACCTTGACCCGTTACTTATTTCAGTTAAATCAATTTGTCGCAGTCTTGAATTGAAATCTAAGTTAGCGGTGCGTACCTCTTATCAAGGAGAACCGAATGGTTGCATCAGCTTGCATCAGTGCGATCGCTTCCGCCAGTGGACAAACGATGAAATTGAGTTATTGGAATCAGTGGCCGCTCAAGTAGGAATTGCTCTAGCGCAAGCTAGGTTACTGGAGCAAGAAATTCAACAGCGGAAAGAATTAACCCTGAAGAACTTTGCCCTGGAGCAGGCTAAACGAGAAGCTGAATCTGCCAATCGAGCGAAAAGCGAGTTCTTGGCAATGATGAGCCATGAAATCCGCACACCAATGAATGCAGTAATCGGGATGACCGGCTTGCTGCTAGATACAGAACTCAACCCAAAACAGCAAGACTTTATCGAGACGATTCGTACTAGCGGGGATGCCCTTCTGAGCATCATCAATGACATTCTTGATTTCTCCAAAATTGAATCCGGCAAGCTAGATTTAGAAATGCATCCTTTTAATTTGAGGCACTGCATCGAAGGCGCGATCGACCTGCTGGCAGCTAAAGCAGGAGAAAAAGGAATTGAGTTAGGCTACCTGATCGCCCCTAAAACTCCTAGCGTCATTTTGGGGGATGTGACCCGCCTGCGCCAAATTCTGGTGAATCTGCTTAGTAACGCCATTAAGTTCACCGAGGCTGGAGAAGTCATCGTTTCAGTCAAAGCATTTGCGGTCGATGCCTCAAAAACAATTTTTAGTTCACAAGCGGCTGTTTACAAGATTCAGTTTGCTGTTCAGGATACAGGGATTGGTGTTCCTGTAGATCGTCTCCATCGCTTGTTCAAGTCCTTCAGCCAAGGTGATGCTTCGACTACCCGCCATTATGGGGGTACTGGCTTAGGACTTGCTATCAGTAAGCGACTGAGTGAAATGATGGGCGGCACGATGTGGGTAGAAAGCCAAGGTAACTTAGGGGGAAGCCCTCCCCCGGAATGGCAAGCTCCTACAAATCACCAGACAACTCCATCAGGCTCAACGTTCTTTTTTACACTCGTTGCTCCATCTGCTGATGATTCAGGGTTAGTAGAACTGATTGAACTATTACCAGAACTATCTGGAAAACGCCTATTAATCGTGGATGACAACCCAACTAATCGACAAATTCTGACCTTGCAAGCCGAAATTTGGGGAATGATTATTAGTGCCGCCCAATCAGGCAATGAAGCATTGAGTTGGATTCATCAAGGAAAGAGTTTTGATATTGCCATTCTAGATATGCAAATGCCAGAAATGGATGGCGTAACTCTAGCAGCAAAAATTCATCAGCACCCTAATTGCTGTCGTTTGCCTCTAGTAATGTTAACTTCAATGGGTAAATTAAACGTTGATTCTGAGGTAGGCACCACTCATTTTACAGATTGTCTTAGCAAACCTGTCAAGCAATCTCAACTTTACGAGGTGTTGACCCATGCACTGCAAGCGAAACCGATAAAACCATACGATCACGCCTCCAATGCTTTACCCCCGGATAGTAAGTTGGCAGAGACACTGCCGTTACGGATTCTTCTAGCTGAAGATCATTTAGTGAACCAAAAGGTGGCGCTGCTGATATTAGAACGAATGGGGTATCGGGCAGATGTTGCTGCCAATGGTCTAGAAGTTCTGCAAGCTCTACATCGTCAACCGTATGATGTGGTCTTAATGGATGTGCAGATGCCAGAAATGGACGGTTTAGAAGCGAGCCGTTGTATTTGCCAGGAATGGCAGGCTGATTCACGTCCACTCATTATTGCAATGACGGCTAATGCGATGCAGGGCGATCGCGAAGAATGCCTTGCCGCCGGCATGGATTGGTACATCAGCAAACCTGTTCGGATTGAAGAACTGGAAGCCGCCCTCCGCAAATACGAATTTCGCAACAAGGCTGAGAACTCAGTTGAAAATTCTGCACCATATGTCTCTACTCCTAACTCACTCTTTGCTCAAGCTGTTTCTCTGCCGGTTCTTGATTTGCAAGTTTTAAAGTCTTTACGAGATATGGTAAATGGAAATCAGTCTGCTTTCGCAGCACTAATCAACTGTTATCTGGCAGAAGCCCCTAAGTTAGTTCAAGCAATCGTTGACGCTGGTAGTACCGCAGATGCCAATGCCCTCCGGCAAGCCACCCATCGCTTAAAATCCAGCAGCGCTTCGCTTGGCGCAACCAGTTTGGCAGAACTCTGCAAAGAGTTAGAAATTTGTGGACGCCAGGAAAATCTGACGGAAATAAGCGAAAAGGTAGCACGAGTTCAAATTGAATACAACTTAGTTCAAGCCGCTTTACAAGAATTCAATTAAAAAGATGAACACAATGGTATTTTCCAACGAAACTCCTCTGATTTTAGTGGTTGATGATGAGCCTTTTATTCGTATGCAGCTTCGACTATCTTTAGAACAGGAAGGGTACCACGTTGCAGAAGCGCAAGATGGTAGAGAAGCGCTCGCTGCCTTTGAGCAACTACAACCAGATATTGTTTTGCTGGATGCATTAATGCCGGAAATTAATGGTTTTGAATGTTGTACCCAATTAAAAATGCTTCCCAATGGAAAAAACACTCCAATTCTGATGATCACTGGACTGGATGATCGGGAATCTGTTGATTCTGCTTTTGAAGTGGGAGCCGCAGACTATGTTACCAAGCCGATTCATTGGGCAGTGTTGCGGCAGCGCGTGCGGCGGTTAATTCATGAATCGCAAATTCAGCAACAATTAGAAGCTAGTAACCGTGCGTTGCAGCAGCTTGCTTCAATTGATAGTTTAACTGAAATCGCGAATCGTCGTCGTTTTGATGAATACCTAAAGCAGGAGAAACAACGAATAATACGAGCACAGTTTGCTACTTCTAGAGGTAATCCAATCCTACTTTCTCTTATTTTGGGCGACATTGATTACTTCAAGTTTTACAACGACACTTATGGGCATAAAGCAGGTGATTACTGTCTTTACCAGGTAGCTCAAGCAATTTCGAGTGTTGTTAATCGCCCAATGGATTTAGTAGCTCGCTACGGTGGTGAGGAGTTTGTGGTTTTACTGCCTGAAACTGATGCAGCAGGAGCCGCTCATATTGCAGAGCAAATTTGCACTCAAGTGCGAGCCTTAGAAGTTCCTCATCTTCGCTATTCACAAGGGTATATTACTATCAGTGCTGGCGTTGCCACCATAAACGCTTGTTTTGAAGATGGAATGAATAACTTAGTTGCAATTGCAGACCAAGCCCTTTATCGAGCAAAACAAAAAAGCCGTAATTGCTTTTGCACCAAGGTAAAGTAAGAAAATATCACAGTAAAATCGTAGCTTTGAATTGAAAATTAAAATAGAATTATTAGCTACCAATCCTTCATTAAATTCAACATTAATTGGGAGAAATTTATGCCACTCGTAATTTGGAACGATTCACTCGCTATCGGTATTCCAGAAATTGATCATCAACATAAACAATTGATCGAACAGCTCAATGCCTTAGTAGACGCAATGCATACCAATCGCGGAAAGGAAGAAATTAATAGAATTGTTCAGTTTTTAGATTTATATGTGGGGCAGCACTTCTACTTTGAAGAGCGGTGTATGCACAGATACAAGTGTCCAGTTGCATCTGACAATGAAGCAGCACATTCTAAGTTTATGAAAACGCTTGTAGAAGTGAAAGACGAGTTACGTAAGAATGGTTCTAGCTTATCTTTGGCGATTAAAGTCAATGAGCAGCTACTAGATTGGTTCGTTAACCACATAAAAAAAATTGATCGTGAACTCAAACCTTGCATGAATAAATTGTAGAAAGTGCAACTATTTCAGAGAACTTCATGTAACTGGAGTTTAGACTAAAAAATTGGCTCAGTTAGTGAGTGAGTCAGAAACAGCTTTGGAGTTAGTTAAATCCCAGTGATTGAAAATCTACTTTTCGATGTTTTTGAAAGCGACCCTTGCCTTTTTTCACCGCAGGGTAATGAGTTTTAGGAGGGCGTTTTTGACCGGGGCAGCAACCAGGGGATTTTCCGGGTCTTTTGGGAGCGATCGTCGGAGTTCCAATCTTGACCAAAAGTGGAAACAAGATTTCTTGCTCTGACAAACCCTGACAGGCTCGAACCCTCCCCACTCGTTAGGGAAACTAACTGAATGGAAACAAGCACTGCATAGCCTTACTCCCATCCCAGTCCACCCGGCTCTTCCTCACTCAAGGTGTTAAGGATCAATTGCTGCCATACAAATACTAGACAAGTCTAGACATTTGTTTCTTACTTCATCGGGAGCATGGGAGCGGCTATCCCTCGGTAAGCTTTCACGATTTGGCCAAACGCGATAAATTAACTGCGGCGTTCAAATCCCTGTCCATCGAATGCCCGCAACTTCCGCAGTTATAAGTTCTTTCTTTAAGTGGCATATCTTGGATGTGTCCGCAATTTGAACAAGTTTTGCTTGACGGAAACCAGCGACTAGCGATGATTATCTCACAACCAAACTTTTTCGCTTTATATTCTAACTGACGCTTAAATTCGTAAAACCCACAGTCAGCTATAACTTGAGCGAGTTTGTGGTTAGACAGCAGCCCAGAAACATTTAAATCTTCTACTACTATCGTTGCGTGGTTTTTGCATAAGTAAGTAGTGATTTGATGAAGAGTATTTTTTCTGAGATTTGCTATCTTAGCGTGATGTTTCGCTAATTGAATTTGGGCTTTATACCTATTACTAGAGCCTTTGGTCTTTCTTGATAACTCCTTTGATAACCTACGCAACTTACTGAGATGCGCTTTATAGTGTTTTGGGTTAGGAAACACTACGCCCGTTGAGAGTGTTGCTAATTCCTTAACTCCTAAATCAACCCCCACAACATCGTGTTGCTTTACAGTCGGTTCATGTTCTTGTACGCATCGCAAAAGCAATAAACCAACTGTCAGCAGTGCGCGAAATAGTGATTGACTTACAGGTTGTGTGAGGCAATCCTTCATAGGTTTTTACCCAGCCAATTGTTGGCAGCTTTGTTGACGTACCGCCCACAGTTATAGGCTTCCCACCTGCGTCAATTGTGAAAGAATCATGATGCCCCTTCTTCTTGAACTTGGGATAACCACCTTTTTTTGAGAAAAAACGAGAGAAAGAATCTCCTAGATTGTCAAAGGCATATTGGGTGATTTTCTGGCAGATGCCTGCCTCTTTAATCCACGTAAACTCAGGTTTTACATGATTGTTAAAGAATTTTTTGAGGAGGTATTTGTTGGGCTTCAGTCCATCTTGATAAAGGTTACTCCAAGTAGCCAAGCCCCAATTGTAAGTAAACCTCGCTATTCCAGCGTGCTTGCTCATTATTGTGGCTTGACTTTTGCTTAGCTTTAACTTTGTTTTGATGGACAGAAGCATTGTTCGACCTCAACACTGTATTTCTTTGTTGCCTGAGTTTGACACATCTTGTCCGGGCTTGTCAATAGCATTTTTTAAGTTATCTTTGATTTTTTTGGAGTAATTTCGTAGTCCGTATAGACGGCAGGAGAAACAGTGAATTATAGCCATTAAATCTTCCACTAATTCCTGTTGAGGAGATAACGACTCCTGATTGGCGACGACGACTTCACATCCAACCGATGTAGCAAGTTCCTGAATGAACTCAAAGGCAAAACGGCACATTCTATCCTTGTGTGCAATTACTATGGTTGATATTTCGCCTTTAAGCATTGACAACATAATTGCTAGAAATTTTTTCCTTTTGAAGTTCAGTCCGCTGCCAATCTCTGATATCCAGTCATCGACGACCAACCCTCTACCTAGACAGAAAGCTTCCATTGCCAGCATCTGATTTTTTAGTTCGGCCTTTTGTCCGCTAGAAGAAACTCGACAGTAGACAATGACCTTCCTGTTGACTTCTGTGGGTCTGAGTCCACTGGCTATTAGAAGGTCGTCTTCTGTGTAGAATCGATGACCTGACAAGGTGCGTTTGGCTGGTAGCTTCCCTGTTGCGTCCCAACGCTGGAGGGTTTTCACCGAAAGTCCAAGCTTTTTTGCAAATTCGTGGGGTTTAAACATGGTACATTTGTCGTAGTTTGTCTATAACTGTACCATTTTGTTTATTTAATCGCTAGCTAGGGTCAAGCTCTGGCAAGGCAACTAAACACCAGATTCGAGATGCCGATCGTCCAACAAAACTTCAATGTTTGCATTTGCGCGTTGCCGTCGATCGCGGCTGGTGTGGCATCCAATGCACGCGCCGCATTCATTCCCAGTCAAAGAGTGCCTGGAGACGAACGTAGGGGTATAGCCGAGATACGGGCAAAATAGGACGTGACATTGAGAAACGTAACAAATAAGCCCCTACGTAGCTTTCGAGGAAGCTTGCAAGCACAAAAGCATCCTAAATTAGCTGACTGTTCAACCAAGTTTGAGAAGGCAGAGTATTGCTTATACTCTGCCTCCGTACAGACCCAAACAGCGGAAATCTTTTACTGCTAAGCATTTCAGGCTTTACTACTTCAAGTCATTTTGTCTTCTGTTTACAAAACTTTACGTCGTGTCCTATTTTGCGCGTATCTCGGCTATACCCCAACGTAATGGAGATTTAAGGAGAGGAGGCGATTGCTCTGGCTAAGCTCCTGAGCGTAAAGAATATGGATGGCTTTGTCTAGACATTCAAACATCTAAACATTCAATCGTCTAGACATTCAGATGTTTAACGTGTAAAATCTAGTTGATGAACTCAGCAGGCTTACCTATGATTGTGACAATCGCCTCATTTAAAGGGGGAGTCGGGAAGACAACCACCGCGCTGCACTTAGCGGCTTACTTGCAAACCAAAGCACCCGCTTTGTTGGTAGATGGCGACCTCAACCGCAGTGCCTTAGATTGGGCGGCTCGCGGTTCTCTCCCGTTCAAAGTAGTCGATGAAAAGCAAGGCGTGCGATATGCCAGGGATTACGAACACATCGTCATCGACACGCCGGCGCGACCAACCCCAGAAGACCTGAAAACTCTAGCAGAAGGGTGCGATTTGCTGATATTGCCCAGCTCTCCCGATGCTATGGCCCTGAGCGCTATGCTGCAAATGGTGGAGGCTCTGTATTCGCTCCAGTCTAATTACCGCATCCTGCTTACGGTCATCCCGCCCGCTCCGAGTAAAGTCGGGGCTGAATCTCGGGCAACAATCGAAAAAGCAGGATTGCCTATTTTCAAATCTGATATCAGGAGGCTGGCGGTATTTCAAAAAGCTGCCCTCGCTGGGGTTCCTGTAAACGCTATCAAAGACCCTTATGCTAAAGCTGCTTGGGGGTGCTACACCGCTGTTGGAAAGGAGATACTGCCATGAGCCGCTTTGATGATTTACTGAAAGCCAAGAAACTCAAGCCCGGTGAACCTGACTTTTCTCCCAGTGTGGCGCTATCTAAAAGCAAAGACCCCAACTTTGTTCGTACTACCGTTTACCTGCCAAAACAACTGCACCGCCAACTTAAATCCGCAGCAGCGCAATCAGGTCAGGAAATGAGCGAGCTAGTGGAAAAGTCTGTGGTTCAATACCTCCAACAGTTTAATCCTGACGACAGTCTTTAAACATTTAGATGTTTGAATGTTTGAACATTTGAGTTGACTCCCCCTGTAAAAACTCGAAACTGTCTCGCCCTGCAATTCCAGATTCCTTTTGAGCCTTCCGCACTAACAATCTACCTGTTGGGGATTATGGTGTTCGATCGCGACAACCCAGGCTAATCAGAACCCACAACTCATCTCTGTTTTCAGTCGAGCGATCGAAAAGTTCGACCCCAACGGGAAAGCCATCAGCTTAGATGCTTGAATGTTCAGACACTTGAATGTTTGAACATCTAGATAGCTCAACGCACAGAATCCCGTAGTGTTAGGCGGTTGCTGCATTCAGTCGGTTTAGTGTCGGGCTGCTGGTAAGCTTGGGATTGACGTGAGAATGAGGGCGGCAGACTGTGAAGAAATTGTGGCAGCGGGGGGCGATCACCAAAACGGAGCCCCGACCGCACGCCACTGTTCGGCTCTACCCCATTTAATCCGGTCTCTGCTGCATAATTACGGTCTGGTTGCGTTTAATCCGTTCTGAGGTTCGGCCTCGGTTACGTTTAATCCGGTCTCGCAAAAACCCCGATCGCAGTTCGCTAAAGTTAAGGCTCGCGAATAGCTTGAATCGGTCGGTAATCATTGAGTCCAGCAGCAAGATGAAGTGGGCCAGGTAATGTTGTAGCACCCAGATAATGAATCAATCCGTAAAGTCGCAGACATTGAACGAAACTTGCCCAATCGCTAAAGCAATCCCCTTCTTGAAGAGTAAGGTTGAGGAAAACGCCGCGGGGATTGTATCCTTGTGCGTAGGGTTTTGGCTTCTTCAGTTCTCCCATATTCTCACCTCTTGTTTTTGCCATGGGTATTAATTTACTCTGCTGAAGAATACCACCACTGCGAGACTCTGGACGCTGATTGCTCAAGTAGTAGTATCCGCATTCAGCATTCTGAGACGAGGGATAAAAAACACCTGCGGTGTGTCCTGCTAATTTATTCCCTTCATCGCAAACGCGATAGAGAGGGACTTCTGATGTATTGGGTGAAATGATACCCGCTATACGAACGTGAGGATACTTTGAAAGAGGGATGAAAGTCATGTTTTTACCTGTCTCCAGGTTTTCACCTATCCCCATAATTTCACCTGTATCAAAAGCAAGAAGGTGCTTGTGCCAGAACTTTTTCTGAAGGAATATTAGCCCCTTCGTGCGAACATTCGCAGCATCAAAGCAAAATAACGTTGGTCCTTTGCACTCGGGGAACAAAATGTTAAACACCCAAGATTGAATATTGTTCTTATTGAAATCAAAAGGGTGGAAGTCTTTAGACCCTGATGCCATTTTTACTTGAAAAGTGTGAAAATCCAGCCACTCGTTTAACCCATAAGCTTTGGCAGTAACACCTGTCTTATCCATCCGCACTGCCACCGGGAGATATTTGGTTTTTTCACCTTGGTAGTAAGGGATTACATAGACACCTATACTGGCAACATCCTGGGGAAAATTTTTGGCGTCAAAATGGGGATAAACATAAGCGCCAGCCATTGACAAACCGCTAAGTAGCGTAGCTTCCAAGCGATAGGCGAACTCACTTTTAAGTGACTTCGCTTTAGATGTTTTATCTTCCTCCTTTACAGCCTCCTTTACAGCCTCCTTTGCAGCCTCCTTTGCAGCTTCCCTTGCAGCTTCCTTTGCAGCTTCCCTTTGCACAAGCTCACTGTTTAAATCTTCTGTAGTTAGAAAATCACTGGTATCCTCTTCATCTTTGGGTTCAAAGTGATCTGTAACGCTGCCCAACATTGCCAAGGCAGGCCGAAAGCAAGGTTTTGGATCTTTAGAAGCATCTCGCCAAAAATGATCTTTGGGAAGGATTTCGACTAAGGTAACTGTTTTTGTATTTTCGGTTGAAAGGGAGAGCTTCTTTTGGAAGTCTTTAATTCTACTCGAACAGTTAGCAGACCAACTGTTCCCTAATAGTTCTGCACCAAGAGATCCAAGTTCTCGGACAACTACATTACTAATGCCGTACTTTTTTGCAAGTGGAAATATCAGTTTCTCAGATGGCGTGTCTTGTGCTAACAACAGTAGCTTGAGATTAGGCGGGATATAGAAGGGTGGAGTTTTAGGTTCTTCAGCAAAGTGTGACTTGATAAATTTTTCCACCTTTTTGTATTCAGAAGCCGCTTTTGTAAGGGCTTTCCTGTTTTCGCAACGCGAGTAAGTTTCTATCAAAGAAAAGCCGCCCTCAAAAACCTTCTCAAATCGCTTCAGGCAGGCTTGAAGAAAAATCTCATGGTCGATAGGGAACCACCCGACATCTGTATTATGCGATCGCGACATGATATTGCTGTAAGTAACGGCCCAGACAAGTCCATCATTTTTACAGGCAAGTTCATCATTTTTACAAGGAATTTGAATTACATCTTGAGCAGTAAATTTATCTCGAAAATTAAGTTCCTTGACTAAACGCGCAAGATTGCTTTCAAAGTCTATTCCTTTCTCCTTGCCCATATACTTCAATTTACAGGCAGCAAATCTTGTAGATTTCGTAGGTTTGATGCAGACTGTTGCACCTGAACGCAGATATGTAAATTCCCAACTCACCCACCGCTTAATACCACAATCACAAATGATGTATGGTTCTCCACCTGTACTGTAATGTAGAACAAATGTCAAGCGGTATGAGTAGTAATGTGTTGTTGTCTCCTTTTCTTCGCTGTCTTTCTTTTTGCGAGTTTTAACGGCTAGCATTGGAGGCCAGCTAATGACTTCTTTAGCACCAGATTCTGCCGAGACAATTTCGCAAAATTTTACTTTTTCAAATTCTTCATTCGTTCTAGGATTAATCAAAGCAAGAGGACTTCTGGCTACTTCACTTGCTAAAAAATAAGGAATCAAATCATAGTACAAAGAGTCAATTTTTAAGCTGACATCCTTAATTTCCCACACCGGAGTGGGAAGTTGCACTTTTTCGATTTGCAAGTCGCTACCAGAGATAGCATGAATTTTAGCAATGTCATCGTCTGTTAAAAAATTGCACTTCTCAAAGGAGACGTTCAGCCAGGTTTTGACAGCAGTAGCAATACAGGCAGTGTCTATATTGTCAGCCTTGAAATACAGCCAGTTGGCTGTAGATTTTAATCGGAACGCATTTGGAGAAGAGAACAAAATGCCGTCAACCAACAGTTGAAGGGCTTGGTTGAGAGATTCTACTGGTGGCAAGACATAATTTTTCCCCAGCTTAATTTGTTGCAACCGATTAAATAGTTCCTTCCAGTTTTGGGGAACAGTCAGCGCATACAAATCAAACGGGAGCGAGATTTGGGTGGGGACTTGCAACGCAAACAGTTGGATTGGGTTAGATTTTGATGCCATCGATTTTCTCCAATGCACGATAAAAAGGTTCGTAGAGCGATCGCACGAGAGCAAGTTCCCGTGCGTCAAAAGCTGTTCTTGTCTTGCCAAAGTAGGGACGAAGAACATACTCAAATCCCTTGAGTAAGGATTCTTGTTCGGTTTCTGGTTTGTTAACAGCAAGATTGGGTGCCCAGGCGGCATCAATAAACCGAACGAGCGTTGGTTGATTGCCACGAATGGTACGGGCAATTGCCTGCCACGTCAGCACCATTTGGCTCCAAATTAGCCCTTCTCGGACATCTTTCTCTAATCCTTTGTGGGAATATTGCAACACAGTATCGAGACTCTTGAGAAACAAGCGATAACCTTCACTTTTCCAAGTCAAAGCAGCCTCGTGGAGTTTCCCCTCTCTTTCTTGAGCCATTGCCTTTCTTTCTCTGCACAATGCCAAGCGAAATTTATAATCGAGGTCGTCAGCAGAAGGATGAGGACGAACTAAAAAGTAAGCTCCTCCAAAAGCACTCAACCCTTGCTCGTTGAGAATATTTTTACCCCGCCCAATTGCTGCTATTGGTGCAATCAGAATAGCTCGATTCGTTTGAGCAAAATTTTCCACATTGCCACGCGGAATTAAAGATTCATCTATTTCCTCAAGGGGCGATCTAGCTGTCAAAGCTGCAACCCGCTTGTTCCATTCTCCAAGACTATCAATCGTTAAAATTGCCTTGTAAACAAAGTCAACTTGTTCGTAACTGTTGACATACCAAATCAAACGCTTTCGACCGACCGGGAGAGCATCAAAATCGCGTTGCATTAAGTCAGTTTGACGCAACAGCGATCGCACAATTTGTAACAGTGATTCTTCTTTAGCATCCACCCCAGAAATGCGAACGGGTTTTCCATCAGCCCAATAACAAGGAGAAAAGTAGAAACTACTTTGAGAAATAGCTTCTGTGGCACTGCGTTCTTTCGGACGGAGGAGGTAATCAACTTGGCAACTAATATGATCCACAGGGCTTTGAGGAGCTACGCTTGTACCGGAAAGTAACAAAGCGTGTGCGCCAGAAGTTCCTTCCAAAGCAAACACCTGGGAGAAATTTTCTAAAAGCCAGCGTCCTTGTCCCAAAGCTTGAAAATACCAAAGAGTCAATTGATTTGTCTGCCGTTCTAATTTGAATCCGCAAACTAAACCCGATGCTAATCCTGGTACTAATCCATAAAAATCACGGGGAATGCGATTAAAGAAAACAACATCCTGGGCGCTATCGGCTTGTTCGCCCAGCCCATAAGCTGTAGTGACTGCCTGCTGAAAAAACCAGACGAAGAGTACCAGTTTGAGAAATAAGGCAAATCGACAGCTAAATCCCCATCGATCTTTTACTGTTTTTAACCAACCTTGCTCGGTCAGTTTTTTCTGAATCAGGGAAAGCGTGACCTGCTGTTCTTGATAGTTTTCTTTAGCTAACCTCATAGCATATTCAGCTAGCCAAGAGCTTTTCCAATCACCCCGAAGAAACTCAGCTAATTCTTGGTGAACCGGGTTTTTATCGAGAATAAACGTGATCTCGTCAGTGTCAATTCCTTGAGATTTAGCTATTTCTAAGACAAAATCTCTTGCCAAGGACGAGCAAGTAAAAAACTGACGCTTGGCTAACCATTCGCTCTCATCAGGTGATAGTTGCAACTGGGTGCAGATGTTATCGACTAGAGTATCGGCATTTTGGATAGCGTGATTGAATTGTCCGAATATTACTTGTCGCAAATCATTTCGGGAGTTGCGGAGTTTCTGCGATCGCGTCCAAGTTACGATTTGGTCGAGAAAACCATTACTTCCCCTTTCTATAAGTTTGATAGCTGGTAGAAAAGTAGAGTCTAAATTAGCTTGAATTTTGTCGCATTCGTCAAAAAACACAACGCTGCAAGTACGATACATCAATTCGTAATAATTAATTGATTGCGGACTGACGTGAGGTAAAGGGCGAGTAAAAATAGCGGCAGCTACGGTGGTCAAAATTACCTGAGCATCTGCTAGTTGATTGGCATCTAAATGTCTGGGACATTGCCCGATTAAAGGACAGATTCTTTCATAGTCGGCTTGATTACTACCTTGATTACTGCCTCGATCGCTACTTTGATTACTACCTCGATCGCTACTTTGATTGCTACCTTGATTGCTACCTTGATTGCTATCTCGCTCCTCTCTAATTGGTCTTAAATCAAAGCAAGGAGGCGATGGGGGAACTGAAGGTTGAAAATAACTGCTTAAAGGACAAGCTGTTGACAAGTGTTCAAAACCATCTAGTCCGCCACTGACACTATGCCAGTTTTCTAGATGAGCTTTTCGATTCCTTTGACCGATGACAACTGACACCCGCACTCCGGCTTTTTCCAAAAGTGTCGCCATTCTCAAACAGGTGACAACTTCGTTAAAGACCGCGCCAACTCGGTGTCCTTTCTTTATTAGTGCTACGGTTAGGATTTCAATGAGTGTGGATTTGCCAGCATTGAGTAGTCCAACTAGATGTTTTACTCCATCGAACACGAGCGTATCAGTAGCAGCAAACCCCATTTCTTGGAATTGTTCGAGAATGATTTTTTGTAAGTGTTCCTTTCTATATTTGTCATCGCTGAAGAGGTCTAAAAGATCTGCTGCTGACTCCATTTCTGCTCGCGTAACGGAGATCGCTTCTTTATGTTCGCGGTGCAAGGAGATATTATGACCCTCGTAGCGGGGAAAATCTTGGGGAATTCTGACACTGTAAGCAGATTCTTGAGACCGAAACGAATATTCCTTACCAGATTCGGCGTATTTAACGGTTCGAGTGCGATACTTCAGTTTATTGCTCAGCAAGTCCTCAAAGCGCTCGAAACGGTTGCCCCAGACGGCAGGCATGGGTTTACGAGAGAACCGATAAGCATCATCAATCTCATAACCTCGATACTTGGAAGGAATCTGTCTGTATGCCCTGACCGACTGCTCTACAGTATCCTCGTTTGATAAGTAGTGCAGGAGTTGCCTCAAATTGAACAGCGTTCTTTTTGCTTCTGCCGTGTTCGTTAAAGCTATCAAGGGCGGAAACAAATAAAATCGACTGGAGATGAGCAACCAAACAGAAGTAGCCGTATCGAGTTCTGATTGAAGACCGAGCTTTTCAACGGCAAACAGAGCAAATTCCACATCGAGCAAGGCTTCAATTTGGTCTCTCGGGAGGTTGGCTTGTTTTTGTAGTGTGGCGATCGCTCCAGTTCGCCAAGATCTAGTGTCTCTCATGTTCTCTCTTCCTTTTTTTAGTGCGAGAGGTAGTTTTTGAGGGGGACGTGTTGCTGTCATCTGTAGGCGGCGTCCCCGTCATCCGTTGCACGGGAAATTTCTCTAATTTCTTTTTGGCTAAGGCGAAAATAGCATCATCAAAAACTGGTTTTACATCCTGAGTTCGCCAGCGTGATTTAAGTTCTTTGAGATAAGCCGGACGATCTTTCTTGCGTTCGTTGGGAATGACAATATAGGCTTCATCCCAAGGCGGATCTTTGGGAATGGGCTCGTCGCCCAGGCGCTTTACTAATAGGTAGGGATTAAAGTAATCTTTGAGATCCAGCGCCCAAACTTTGCCGTCAGGAAACGTTACCCGCAAGTCGTAGCGGTCTCTCTCTGGGTAAAGCTCAACCTGTAGCCCTAGTTCTGTTAATTTGTCGTACAGTCGAATTTCTGCTCGCCCTGGGTAAAACCAAAAGCGTTCGATGCCGCGTTTGAGTTTGAGAGAATCGCTCTCAAGCTTGACTTTTTTCTTGAGTCTCCGCCCAGGCGGACAGCGATTGCAGTTGGGATTGGCGATGGCTTGTCCCCTACTATCTACTGCACTCAGTGCGTGACAGTAGGGGCAGGCATAGAAGTTTCCCTCCAACTGGTAGCACAGGGGCACCCCAACGTAGCACTCCTCTAGCAAGTCCGACAGTCCAATCCCCAGTCCGAAGTCGCCTTTAGCCTCTATTAGCTCCCGATCTGACAAAACAGGATGCTCGACAATAAACCTGCGGAACTTTGTATAAATTTGCGCCCCTTGTGAGTGCGCTTGGCACCGTTGCAGCAAGATAGTTGCTATTCTGGACTGCTCTTGAGAAAGGGTGCTTCCACCAAAGGCTTCTGCCAGCTCGATGGTTAGCTCCGTCGGTTCTCCAAAGAACAGCAATGTATCTGAGCCATCGAGTTCTCCGTCAACTTCTACTCCCCATTCTTCAAAAGGCTTTTCGCACCAATTCTGGTAAAACTCCGGCACGCTCGCTGGGGCCGAGCGTGACTTGTCTGCCAGTAAAAACACCAAAACAACCTTGTCGTAACCCAGTTGCAGGTCGAGAGGGTAAGGATAAAGCCTCCCCTGACGCTGAGAAATCTGGATTAGACCTGCGGAAATCTGCTCTAGTGTGGGTAGTCCGAGCTTCACCGAGTTTACTACCTTAAAATATACGTTTTTTATAAGTATAACTTGTTTTTTGCGGTTTGGATATGGAAATATCTAAAAAATTTGAGATTGTAACGCGACTTTGAAATCCTTGCTGCTACTTAAACACTCCTGGTTCGCATAGTGGCGGCCTACGAATTGGTACTCTCCTGACGCTCATCCCCCATGCAGGCATTGAGCCGCTAGCCCTGTCAAGCTGCGAGCGACGTATTTACGTCATTCTAGGTGTTCGCGATCGGCGAACAAGCAAGATTTATTCTCTCGCGAGTAAGGAAAAGAATCAGATCGATCCCAAGGTGGCAAACAAATGGAAGGTATTTGAGATCCCCTTCACCACCAGCCACGCGGGTTGACATTGAGCCGGGATACACGGCTCAATTTTACACGGATCTCGGCTTAATGCCGATAACGCTTGCACTACATAATTCCGACACCAGGTTTGATATCGCAAATAGCAACCTGAATCACCCAAATGCCAGCCAATTCTTTTGCGACTTCCCCCGCCGTTGGCTTTAACAATTCCACTTTCTCCACTTTCAGGGGAATGCCTGCCCATTCGGAGCATTTGCAGTTTTCGGGAAGAATTTGGCCGGACATCTTTCTCAAATCAGCATTGGTATCAGATAAGGTGTCTTGGATTACCCAATCGCGCCTAGCTGGCATTTTGTCTAAGTCCTCGGGGCGAATCTGCATCAGAACTAAAATGTCTTTTGGCGCGTCTTCCGATTGACAATAGTTGCGATTGAGCGTGTTGTAAAACAAGTTTTCAATATCGCTTGGACAGTGATAGCGTTCAGTTTCAAAGCGAATAGAGTAATCGCGCATTTCGGCTAACAGTTTTTCTGAGTTATGTAACAGTTGCTCTAAATTCTGTGACTGTTGTTCTAGCTTGTGCACAGAAAGACTGGGCGAAGAAAGCTGCGCCTCTGACTTGTTTGTTAATTCCATCTGCCGTTCGAGCTTTTGCCCCAAACTTTCGTCCGCATCCCCTAACACTTTTTGTCTTTGGCTGGAAGTTCTCTGAAGACTGTTCAAAAAGTCGCCTATTAAGGTGAGCAATTCTTGTTCTGTCTCCTTGAATAGTCCATTTTTTTTCTGGATAGCATGGAGCTTTTTAATTAATTTTTGCAACTGATCTTCGTTCACGGTTACTCCTCCTGAGTTTCAGCAATAACCTCACATTCAAAGTATTGTAGCTCCAGTAGCAGCCAGTTCCGAAAAAATAGGTTGATACAGCGAACTAGAAAACGGTTGAAAACCTCCCCCTCCCTGAACAGCCAAGTGACCAAGTAATCGGAACGCTTGCGGTGCCGGCGACAAATTGACTTGCTCAACCACAATTTGTACCCTTTCATGGTCCTGGTACAGCCTCAAAAAATCAGAGTCCACCAAATACTTAGGACAATTGCCAACTCGACAGCCATCGACTGTTGATAGCGATAAAATGCGGCGAATATAGTCATTTTCAATATGCTCAATTTCAACTGCTCGCAACAAATCGCCAGGCTGTAATCTGTCAATTAGACTTAAGGCTTTTTGAGGTAAATGTTGCAATTCGCGGGCAAAGAAATGGAAGTGGGATCGCCCATCCTCATCCACTTCTGGAGGGGGAAACACTTCCAACCGATCCGTTACCCGCTGTCCGCCACTACGAGATAGTAAAAACATGGAGTCATTCTCAGATTGGGAGAGATTTAACCAGCGCAAAAAATCTGGATAATCGGGGCGAGAGGGGCGCAGCAGCCGATTGGAAAAAACCGAAAATAATTCGGGTGATTCGTACACTTTGTCCCAGTCGGGAAACGACCACAAAGGTTTAAAACCGCATTGCCGTTGTGCTACTATTGCCCCAGCCGTGTAAGCGAATTGGTAGCTATTTCCATCGCTCGTCAGCCGACCGATAGGGAACCAAGCGTGACGAAAGTAGTTCGTTCCAAGCAACAAATAAAGTATTCAACGGAGTTCCTCCAGCAGTAAAAGCAGCCGACGCTGGTTAATTTCTAATATCTGTTGAGCAAAAGCAATTGCTGCCTCTGAAATACGTTCCCTTGGAATTCGTTCAAATAGAGCTAGCGTATCAGCAGCCGACACTGCCCCCAGGCGTTCTTGCCACACTCTAGCTGCCTGGGGGTGCCGTTGTGCTGCTGCTTGAAAGACATCAAGAGGAGACAGGGCTTTTTTGTCCCCCACAAGAGCATAGAACGCAGACCTGCATTTAGCTGCATAGGCAGCCACAGCGTTGTCGCCCGGCCGTTCGAGCCGCTTGGAGTCTAGCAGTTCTCTACCGAGGCTGGATGCGTGGTCGTAGGTGGGAGCGAGATGCGCTATCACCTGGGGCGTTTGAATTCCTCTTACTTCGACAAATCCCCAGTTTTCGTGGTGGCGGTCTGTGTTGCCAATCCAAGCATCTAACATTAGGTATCCAACAAAAGTGTCCGCTGCCGTGGCGATACCGTCCAAGCGGCGTCCAGTTGAGGGGCTGTTCCACTGCGCTGTTGCTGATGGTATCCAGCACGGCATTGAGGGTGTGTTGCGACACGTTAAAGGCTTGAAATCGGGGATAGTCTGGCACTATGGGAGCTAAAATATCGTTGCCGGGGATCAGAGTACCTGCCGAGGGCACGAAGGATGGAGAAACAGTGCCGTTCGCGCTGTTCCAGATTGCCAGTTCAATAGTGGCGCTGGGCAATCCGAGCAATCCGCACAGTTCTGATGCTATCTTTTCTGCCCAAGCTTCGCCTGTATTGGGGCGAGATTGTTTGTACAGGCACCGACCTAGTTCTGGGTGGTAAAACCAAAACTTGGGCTTGGTTCCCATCGCCGGGCGTATCGGAGGCGGCGTCTGTTGGAACAGCGATGATGGGAAATGATGTTGTTGGCACTTGTCCGCTCGATTCCGTTTTGAAAAACTTACCCAAACCTACCCAAGTCTCGACTTTCGCTGCACATACAGCTTTCGCGAAAATTGCGGTGCATCCGGCTATCGCCGTTACTCCTAAAAAATTAAGTCGCGAGCGTGGTCAGGGAATAAATCTTTAGCCGACTGTCAAGCTTTATCAGACAACAACTGTTTAGCCGATTGCAAAGCGCGAGTCCGACAACAGCAATTTATGCAACTGCCAAGGCTGACATAACGGCTGCTGCACTGCCGATTTTCTGGCACTTCGGAAATTTGATTTTTTATTCAATTTACTATACCGTAACTTGACTATTAAGTCAATTCACTTGTTGTTAAAAACGCTAAAAAATTAGGGCGTTGCTGAATCAAGGTATGAATACCCCAGGAATGGGAATATCGTCAAACTTCAAGTAATGTATTAATAACTTAA
>NZ_JAUBOX010000108.1:0-21064 GCF_036700445.1 Microcoleus sp. T3_B1 | reverse complement strand
CGTCCAAAAAGGACGGGCGGGACGCCCATCCCACAATAACAATTAAAATTGTAAGTTATTTAATTCGCGATCCTTAAGCTGTCACGCATTTAAATTGCATATTCAGGGCGGGCGAGACGCCCACCCCACAAGAATTAGAGTGTTTTTTGACATTCTATTTAAATGCACAACAGCTTAGTAGCGATTTCAATCGCCGAATTGTCTGATCAACCTGAGATATTGCATTATTCTCAAGAATAGGCAAGATGCCTGTTCCACAAAGAGTAGATTTTCTTGTGGAACGGGCCCAGAGCCCGTTCAAAAGGCTGATTGACAATGGTGCAACATCTCAGATCAACGCAAATTATCCGGTACTCTCGCCGCAGGTTGGTCTAAATAATTGTAAACAATCCGCGAAATTCGACGGACAAAATCTCTCACAATCGGGTCATTGTAAGGACGTTTGACAAAGATTGCCGCTAAATAACGCTTACCGTTGGGCATATCAATAATTCCAGCATCGCCAACTACAAAGCCGATATCTCCGGTTTTGTCAGCAATCACGGCTCCCGCCCCTAAACCCGAAGGAAGCAGCGTTCTAGTTGTTGTACGCCGCAATAATTCTAAAGCCTGTTCTCGGCTCGATTCAGAAACTAATTTATCGCGAGACAGCATCGCCAGCAACTTTACCATATCCACAGAACTTGTGGTATTTGTTCCTTGAAAATCTCCCAACCAATTGCGAATTCTGGTATCAGTTAATCCCCAACTGCGAAAACGCTCGTTGAGTTTAGCAATTCCCCCCAAACGTTCAATAATCATGTTGGTGGCTGTATTGTCGCTGATGGTAATCATTTTATCTACGGTTTCTCTGATGCTAAACCGAGTGCCATTTGGTCTGTCTTGCATAGTTCCAGAACCGCTGGCTACTAAGTCGGACTTCATAACTAATGTTTCGTCTAGGCTAACTTTGCCTGCGTCTACATCTTGATAAAAAGCAATTAGAATTGGTAACTTGATGGTACTGGCGGCCGGAAATACTCGATCGCCCTTGATATCCAAATAGTTTCCTGTATCTAAATCCAGAAAAAACATTCCGGCGCTGAGGGATCTATACTGTTCGATCGCACTTTCGATTTGAGGCTTGATTGCGCTCATTTCGGAACCTGTTGAAATCCCCAAGTCAGCGGCATAATTTCTGGGAGTTGCTGAAGAAACAGTTAGGGGAACTTGACTGGGTTTTTGTTCGATCTGGGTAATAGCTGTTGGTTGAAAAAACTCGTTACCCGCTATTTGCTCTGGATTCGGCAACTGAAATGACCAGCGAGTGGAAGATTCTCTAATGACTCGGACTTTTTGCGGATCTAACTTATAACCGGGAGTTAATTGTATCACTAACCTGGTAGTTCCGGTGTCAAATTGCCCGACTCTAATTTGTTGAATAGCTGAGTTGTAACTTTGAGGAGTTTCGGGATATTCCAAGACTATTCCCGGTAAGTCAATTACTAAGCGGGTGGGATTGGGGATTAGTTTGACTTCCGGCTGAACTCCTGAATCTGTTGTTAAATTGAGTTGGTTTTCGCGGGCATCGAAGTGCCAAGATGTTAGTGTATCAGCTTTTGCGGGAAGGACGATCGAGAAAAGACTAAGGGCGGCAGGCAACAGCCATCGCAGTTTAGGAGTCATGTTTGAAGAGAAAGAATTTAACGGCTGCAACGAGAAAGCGGCGGTCACAGTGTTCTCGACCGCTTTCGAGACGAAGCACCTAGCATCATACAGTCAACTCTTGCCCGCAGCCGTATTTTTTTTATTTGCTCTGAGAGTATTCCGTTTCCGGGACTCCTATCAAATCCGGTTCTATTACCCCTTTTTCTTCCAGTCTCGCGTCGGCGGACGAAAGTTTGTACAGTGGCGAATTCTCTTGGCAGAATTCTTGTTTTGTATGCACAAATTTTATGCACCTGACATGAATTCAACTTAAGCGACTTCTCGATTTCTAGCATCTTCAAGGGAGTCGATCGCGGCTTTGAGAAAAACTTTTCCTTTAGCAACAAATCGGCGATCGCTCAAAGGATCGTAAGCTTCCCAATTACCGCTAACTTCGCGGTCGCGCCACAAAAACCAGCAGCGGTAGATTTCCCCGCTATCTATATCATCGCACAAAGCCAGCCAATCATCCCCGGTGAGATCGCTGGCATCTAATGCTACCAATTCCACCCACGCAAGTGCAGTGCAGGCATCGATCGCCTCAGTATCAACCGAGTCAGATTTTGTAGCTATAGGTTGCGGCGAACAGAGTGTAGACTTCATAATTTCTCCTTAATTAAATTAAATCAATCAATGAATTTGCCTATTTATGGAACTGACCCGGTACGCCAAGTGGAAAAACTGTGTTTTGATAAATTTCTGGTTCGTCAAATTTACCAGCGGCTGATGCTTCTGTTAAATTATTAAGTGTATTAATGGTGAAAATGGCGGCAGTTCCCAAAGCGGCCATTGCCAGTCTGTGTAAGATTTTGTTCATTTGGGTTCTCCTTTTTTGCTTGGTGTATCTACTCTAAAAAGTTAAATCGTCATTAGCGGCGGAGATTGGGGAGTTAAGAAAAACTTTTTCTCCTCAAATATATTCAACTGTTGAAGCCGTTATCAGGACAGAGTTTGAGGAGTCGATCGCCCCAAAAACCTCTTCAAGTAAAATCCCTTAAATTCCGGCTGGCTGACTATCTTCCTTAAAATCGCCTAAAATAGGGACTTAAGGCGTTAAAATTTCTAGATTCGTTCCCCTTTCAGTGCAAGCGAAGTGCTCAAGTCAAAACGCGATCGTGGTCGCATTCTCACTGCCTCTGGCTTAAAGAAACTTAACGAGGCGCTCCAAGAATGGTCTGACCGACATAACATTAGAGGTACTCTGACGGAAATCGAGGCTGAGTCTGGCGTCGGTGCCGATACAGTCAGCAAAATTAAGCAGGGTAGAGAAGGTGCGGATTTGAGTAAAATTCGACAGTTGTTCGCGGCTTTTGAAATGACTCTGGCTGCTAGCGACCATCGATCGGCTAAACTGGAGGAATCGGAAAATTTAGACGAGCTGGACAATTCGCCAGCAGCGGGGGAAACAGCCACCAGCAGCAGAATTGTTAAAGTATTTGTGAGTTATCGCAGCGCCGAACCGGATCGCGAGTTAGGAAAACAGTTAGAAACGGCCTTAAGCGCGATCGGTCATACAGTTTTCACAGCAGAAAATAACATTAGATTAGGAGATAATTGGTTCGATCGCATTAATTTCTTCCTCCAAGAATGCGATTATTTGCTGCTACTGTTGCCACCAACGGGAAACCAAAGCGAACTGCTAACATATCAAGTTCAGCAAGCAAAAGAACTGCAAGACTCCCGGCCTGACAGAAAACCCATAATTCTCCCCATCCGCGTCGGCTTTCCCCTGAACGCGCCTCTAAATCACGACTTGCGGGGCTATCTGTACCGCATCAAACAGAGGGAATGGAAAACCACCGCCGACACTCCAATTATTATCGAAGAAGTTCTGAATTTGCTAGCAGAAAAACCCGCACCCGTCACTGAACAAACGGAAGATATAACACAAAAACAGCTATTAGAAATTAGCAACGACGAAATACCTCTACCCGCCGCCGAACCTGAATTACCGGGAGGACAAGTCGATGTCGCTTCTCAATTTTATGTAGAACGCCCGCCCATCGAAGAACGCTGCTATCAAACTATTGTGCAGCCCAGTGCCTTAATTAGAATTAAAGCACCGAGACAAATGGGTAAAACTTCCTTGATGGCAAGAATTTTGCATCACGGAGCCCGTCAAGGCTATTGCACCGTGCCGCTAACTTTTCAGTTAGTAGATAAAGCCGTATTCGCCAACTTAGATAAATTCTTAAAGTGGTTTTGCGCTTACGTCGGCCGCGAGTTGCACTTACCCAATCAATTAGACGATTATTGGGACGAGATTTTTGGCAGCAAAGTCAACTGCAAAGATTACTTTGAAAAATACATTTTACCGCAAATCGACAGTCCTTTAATTTTAGGATTAGACGAGATCGATCGCGTTTTCCAATATCCCGACATTGCCGAAGACTTTTTAGGACTGCTGCGGGCGTGGCACGAAGAATCGAAGCGACGCGACATCTGGAAAAAACTGCGATTAATTGTAGTTCACTCCACCGAAGTTTACATCCCGATGAACATCAATCAATCGCCTTTTAACGTCGGACTTCCCGTAGATTTGCCCGAATTCAACTCTCAGCAAATACAAGATTTAGCAGCGCGCCATAATTTGAATTGGTCGGATGCAGAAGTTGAAAAATTGACGACAATTGTCGGCGGACATCCGTATTTAGTGCGAGTTGCATTATATCACATTTCGCGATCGGATTTGACACTAGATGAATTAAAAGAAACTGCGATCGCAGATGCTGGAATTTACAGCGACCATTTGCGCCGGCAGTTGTGGAATTTGGAAGAATATCCAGAGTTGGCACAGGGGATGAGAGAGATTGTGGCGGCGGATTCTTCGGTGCAATTAAAGGCGATGCAGGCGTTTAAATTAGATAGTTTGGGGTTGGTGAGATTGCAGGGGAACGAGTGCGTGCCGAGGTGCGAACTGTACCGACAATATTTTCGATCGCACTTGAGCGCGATCGTCTAAGTCCGATCGCTCTGCTATCCTATAATTCCAGATATGGTAGGGGCGGGTTCACCGACAATAATTGCCTAAAATGAACAATCTCATAAACCCGCCCCCACAAAACGACAAATCACAATCTACCTCTTTTTAGATTAAAACAGCCCATGAACGATATTTTTTTGATAACATCCGATAATTGGCTAGATTGGATAGCCGTGTTTGGTTATCTAGGTTTTACTGCTTTCATTGCATGGCGCGTGTTCACCACAAAGTAGATATATCATCAACTTACAGTCTTCTTCTGTCTTGCTTCGCGCCTTCGCGGTTCGTTAAAGAAACAGTAAAATAAAACAATAATCAACTAGCCCAGACAGTTATGCCGCCCGTCGAAACTGTTGCAGCAATTCCGAACGATCTGATTTGGCGCTTGAGCATCGAGCAGTATCATGCGATAATTCAAGCTGGCATTCTCACGGATGATGACTCTGTAGAATTGCTGGAAGGTTGGCTGGTTTTCAAAATACCAAAAAATCCACCGCATCGAGCAACAACTCGTCTTGCCAGAACAGCTTTAGAGAATATTTTACCTGCGGGGTGGTATGTTGATTCCCAAGAACCGATAACGCTATCCAACAGCGAACCCGAACCTGATATAGTGGTTGTTCGAGGGGATACGCGACAGTATCTCGATCGCCATCCGGGTGCTGAAGATATTGCCCTGATTATTGAAGTATCTGATACGACACTTCAGCGCGATCGCACTGTCAAAAAACGGATTTATGCCCGCGCTGGAATTGCGATTTATTGGATTGTGAATCTTGTTGAAGGACTGGTTGAGGTGTACTCTCAACCTCTTGTTGAAGTTGAGCAGCCAGATTACAGTCAAAGGTTGGATTTTGGGCGATCGGCTGTTATACCGATTATTATTGAAGGGATAGAAATTGGGGCGATCGCTGTAAATTCTCTTTTGCCTTAAGATAAAATGAGTAAATTCTAAACTTGTCGGGTGCGTTAGATGAAGTTTTAGAGAGATTTTTTACGGTTGTATTTAGATAGAATCCTCTCATAGATTTCATAATTCTCTTGATCGAAACAGCAAAAAATTACTTTTGGAGAACCACCATTATTTTGTATATATTCCCAGCATACCTTCACTGCAATCTCACCTGCTAGAGCTTTAGGATAGCTGTAAATGCCGGTGCTAATGCAAGGAAATGCCAAACTCTCAAACTCTCGCTCTGTGGCAATCTGCATACACTTACGGTAACACTCGGCTAAGAGTTCCGGTTCTCCATCATTACCCTTCCGCCATACTGGGCCTACTGTGTGGATGACGAAGCGTGCAGGCAATTTATATCCCTTAGTTAGTTTAGCATCTCCAGTCTTACATCCTCCAAGTAATCGGCATTCTTCAAAAAGTTCCGAGCCTGCTGCTCTGTGTATTGCTCCATCTACTCCACCACCACCAAGTAAGCTGCTATTTGCAGCATTCACGATCGCATCAACTTCGAGTTTTGTGATGTCGCCCAAAATAACTTTCATATTCTACAATAGTAAACTGTAGACAACTTTAGCACAGAAACTCGTTATCTAGTCTTGCTCTCAACTTTCGCAAAATCGGAATTTGCTCTAACTGTTCCGGCCGTATATTATCCCAGTTTAACCCTTTCGGGCGCGGATAAATTGTATGAGTCTCAATTACCTCCTGGGCAGTAACAATCCAATTCAGCGCCCAATCGTGAGCTTGCATTGGCAAACGCGAATCTGCGACTATTTGCAAAGGATGCACTGTTGTCACAATTGGCGTATCGATTTGTACTAACCCGAATTCTTGCAACATAGCCAATTCCAAATCGGCAAATCCTGCACCTTTACCGGTTCTTCCACCGTTGGGGCCTGCGGCTACGCAGCCGACTATTACTAAATCAATCGGCTCCATTTCTGCAAAACTTACCAATTGTCCGCAAGCAAGTGCTTTGCGGGCGAGCGCACTTTCGGCAATTGATATATTTTGTCTCTGCAAATCCTCAGCAGTCAACTCAACAAAACAGCGATCGTCTGTCAAGCGCGGTACTGCCATATACAGGCGTTTTCCATCTTGCAAAGCCCGCATCCGCACCGGAATTTGTGGCGAATCTGGATTGCACTTAATCGTTTTTGCTTGTTGCCAAATTGGTAAATTTTCTAATTTTTCGGCCGCCACCTGTGCACCGACAAAGTTGGGAATATGACCAAACGGATCGCCAATAGATGCGGCTTGCTGCTTCAGCAAAGACCAAATTTCACCTCTTAACTTATCTTTTTCGCGGTGATATCCAATCCAATCACTTTTCATGTTTTATTGTGGTACAATGTATCATACAAAAGTTTCCTTTAATACGCCTCATTTCTTCAGTCCGCGAAGGCGGACTTTGTTTGTGTAGTAGCGGTTTCAACCGCCGAATGACCCCAATATATTTTTGGGAATTTACCATTTTATCCTATGAATTTTACCACAAAGCCCAGTTACTATCAAGTCGGTGGGAGTTTGACAAATAACGCTCCCAATTACGTGAAGCGGCAAGCAGACGACGATTTATATAACGGATTGAAAGCCGGGGAATTTTGCTATGTTTTGAATTCCCGGCAAATGGGCAAATCTAGCTTGCAGGTGCGGACAATTCAGCGGCTGAGAAATGAAGGAATTGCTTGTGCTGCGATCGACATTTCGGAAATTGGCAACCGTGGCGTCACTCCCGAACAGTGGTATGCTGGTTTGCTACGCATTCTGGAAAATAACTTTAACCTATCGGATATTGTCAACGTGCGGACTTGGTGGCGCGATCGCAATTTTTTAACCCCAGTTCAAAGATTGAGCGAATTCATCGAAACTGTACTCTTACCCAACATTTCCAGCAATATTGTCATTTTTATTGACGAAATCGACAGCATTCTCGCCCTAGATTTTCCCGCCGACGATTTTTTAGCCTTAATTCGATCGTGCTACAACAAGCGCGCCAACAATTCAGAGTTCGATCGCCTAACTTGGGCCCTCTTAGGCGTAGCATCGCCGACGGATTTGTGCCGCGAGCAAAATGCCACCAGCAATACCCCTTTTAATATTGGCAAGGCGATCGAATTAACTGGTTTTGACGAAACAGAAGCTCAACCGCTAGCAGCGGGGTTGGCAGAGCTTATAGACAGCTCTCAGGAAGTTTTGAGAGAGGTTTTGTATTGGACGGGGGGGCAGCCGTTCCTGACTCAGAAGCTGTGCAAACTATTGTTGGAAAATGCCGAATTTATCCCGAATTTACCCCAGGGCGGGCACGGGGGCACCGCCCCTACATTCGGGGGGAAAGATACCATCCAAAATCCTCAAGAATGGGTTGAGAAGGTAGTGCGCTTGAAAATAGTGGGGAATTGGGAGTCTCAGGATGTCCCAGAACATTTGTCCACAATTCGCGATCGGCTTTTCAAAGAAAACCAGCGGATTGTCAGGAGACTAGGATTATATCAGCAAATTTTAGAACAAACTGAAACTGTGCCCGATGGTAGTGCCGAACAAATGGAGTTGCGATTAAGCGGATTAATCGTTAAGCGCGGGGAAAAACTAACAATTTCTAATCCTATTTATGAAGCTGTATTTAACAAAGAGTTAATTGAAGAAAAATTACAAAAACTCTCGCCTTACTCGGAAGCAATCAAAGTCTGGCTAAATTCTAGCTGTGAAGATGATTCCCAACTGTTGCGAGGGGATGATTTGCAGTCAGCATTAGTTTGGGCGGCCGGAAAAAGTTTGAGAAACGAAGATTTTCAGTTTTTGACTGCCAGCCAGAAAGTTATTTTGAGCGACCAAAATCAACTGCTGCATTTAGCTACACTCGAAACCAAAAAAGCTGTCTGTGATGCCGAAAAAGCGTTGATTGAAGCTGACTCTGCCAAACAAAAAGCCAAACAGTGGATCGGCATCGGTTCTGCGGTACTGGCAGCATCGTTACTGGCGGCGATCGGCTTTTCAACTCTCGCTTACCAGCGGTTTAAACTGGCACAAGCAAGTATTGAAATCGAACAAAATGGCAGCGATGCTTTATTGTTAGCGGTATCTCAAAAGACAGAAAACAGCGAAGCTTTATCAGAAGCTTTATTGAGGGCGATCGCCTCCGGTAAAAAATTAAAAACATTGGTACAAAATAAACACAAGCTAGAACAATACCCGGCAACTAGACCGCTATTAGCATTACAAATAATTCTTGATAAAATTAGCGCAACACAGGAGACAAAAGCCTCATCACTTCTGCCAACAAAGATAAATTGGCAAGCTCATAAAGGTGCAGTTACCAGCGTCACTTTTAGCCCAAACAGGCAGGTTTTAGCAACCGCAGGAATAGACGATCGAGTTCGGCTTTGGAACTTTTCCGGGCAAAAAATTGCTGAATGGAAAGCCTTGCAGCAGTCAGTTAATATGGTAAACTTTAGCCCGAATGGTAAATTTTTAGCGACCGCCGGAAGGGACAGCACAGTTAAAATATGGAATTTATCAGGTAAAAATATTTCTACTTTGACAGGAATTAAAGGCTCTGTTACTAGCATCACTTTTAGTCCTGAAGGAAAGTTATTAGTGGCGGCAGGGATAGACAGCTATGCTGCACTTTGGGATTTGTCTAAACTGCCACAATTAGTATCGCCTAGCCTGAAACTCCCAGGTCACAACGGCTTAGTGAGAAGCGTAAATTTTAGTCCAAAGGGCGATTTCATAACGACTTTAGATGGCAAATCTACAGTGCGACTTTGGAATTTGTCGGGCAAGCTGAAAAAAACACTGCCTGTTCAGGCAATTGGGCTGAGTTTCACTCCGGCTCAACACCAGTATCGCTTTGCTACAGTAACATTGAATGGCAAAGTTGGGCTGTGGAATCTGTCAGAAAAAGAATTAGTTAAGGAATTTCAAACCTTGCATTTTGATGCGAAATCAATTAGTTTTAGTCCCGACGGAGAACGGCTTGCTACAGTGGGAATTGACAAGACTGTACGGCTGTGGAATTTAGCGGGGCGGCAGGTTGCTCAATTTGAGTTCGAGGAGAATGTTGTTAGTGTCAGTTGGAGTGGAGAGGGAAAGCAAATTGCTGTAGCTGGAAGCAACGGCACTGTCTGGTTGAGGCAGGTTGAAGGGTTAGAAGAATTGCTGAAGCAAAGCTGCGATTTTTTCACCACTCAACCGAAGTATTTTACAAGAGTTTCAACTATCTGCAAGTAGGGACACCGCACCGTGCCCAAAGCGTGTCAACTTAAGCTGCCAGCCCGCCAAGTTCGTTAGTCATCCATCAAGTCCGCCAGGGGTTGAAACCCCTGTCTAATAGCGAAAGTCCTCTCAAAGAGGACTGAAGAGAAGAATCTCAACTCATTAGTCCTCTTTTAGAGGACTTTAGCTTTGAGGCAGGGGTTTCAACCCCTGCCGGACTATTGGTTGTACCTTAAGTTGACACCTAGGGGCAATGCCATGTCCCTACTAATGACTATCAATTTACTTTAACAGGCGAAACACTTACATTAGGATTTGTAACTCTTTTTAAGAGTTCTTGTCGGGCTTGTTCGGGATTTTGACCTTTGGGTACTTGATATAATAATCTACAGGAACCGTCTTGAGGATTAGCTGCACAAATAATTAGTTGACCGTTGCTAGATGCACCTGCTGTGACAACATTCTCCCAGCTTCCTTGCGGTTGCGAGTTGTTGAGAATTCCTGAGACTCTGGTGCACCGAGTAATCGCATCTTCTCCTGATTCATTAAAATAGTTATCAGCTAGCCACAAAATAACGGGAATATTTTTGCCTTGTTGGACAGCAATTGTAGCTGGGCGGCCGCCAGCAGCGCCGCAGAAGAATGAAGGCGCTTGGGCAAAGGCTGGACTGTTGGCTAAAATCTGAGCAGCAAGGGCAATAATTGACGCGCTAAAAGCTGACTTTAAGAGCCGAAATTTCATGAGCAGTAATAAGCTTTTTCATTTAAGGTTACTAATAGTCTAAAAAGTTAAACTGTTTGTTGCCGGGAAGATTAGGCATTTAGAGAAAAAAATAAAATTTATTTTGCAAATTTTTGCCTTCGCACACACTGGCCTCATCTGGGCCAAAACTCCGGGAAAAAAGCTCGCTGAGAAACACCAAAGGCAGAAAATAGATGCAGCCCTAGGGGGCGCAGGCGCGAAGGTATAGGGTAAAGGATCGGTTTTTCAGCGTTTTTTGCGATCGCCTCGCTCTTCCCGATCCCGTCCCACCTAAATGGGAACCTGTGTTACCATCGGTAAAAATATTCTCTTTAATAATCAACAATGGGCAATGTTCTGGTGCTGAACGCCTCCTACGAACCCCTTAACATCACCAATTGGCGAAGGGCGGTAGTTTTGTTGCTGAAAGGAAAAGCAGAACAGGTAGAACACAACGGGAAATTTATTGCGCCAAACTTCCCGCTACCAACTGTGATCCGACTCAGGCATTACGTCCGAGTTCCCTATAAGGATATTCCGCTAACCCGCCGGAACATCTTGCACCGGGACGCACACTCTTGTCAATACTGTAGTTATACGGGGGACGATTTAACCCTCGATCATGTAATTCCCCGCTCGCGCGGAGGAGGGGACAGTTGGGAAAACCTCGTCACCGCCTGCGTGCGCTGCAATGTCAATAAAGGCAGCCGCACGCCAAAAGAAGCGGGAATGCCGCTGCGCTATCCGCCTAGGAAACCTCACAGTGGTCTTTATTTTGAAGTGACTAAACACGTTAAGAGCGGTATGCACAAAGAATGGCAAAAATATGTAATAGGCCTTTAAAACCCCTGTCAGCGCAAGCGCGGGGGTTTTTTGCGGAAGTTCTGAGTCCTGAGATTGCTTCGTTGCAACGCACACGCCGTGCATGAGGTAAAAAGTTAAAGAGAATTTACCCTCTTAAATCCGGTTTCTCGTAATAAGTATTGGCTTTGATAACGAGGCATCTACAAAGAAACCGGGTTTAAGAGCCAATGTCGTGCCAATCCTGAATAGTTAAATTGTTAATTTTTAATGATGAAAGACCACGCCCTTACCAATTCCGATGGAACATCTGGCAACCGCGAAGGTGAGTTTGATTCCAGCAGCGAGGTTGTACCCGCAGTGAGTGCCCCTGGGAAACGGCGCAGCAAAGCCGAAGTTGTTTCCGAAGAGAATCGCGGCCGTCTCCGCGAGGAATTGCACGATCGCAAAGTCGAGCAATTGCGCCAAATGTTCGATCGGCACAAAGGCAATCGCCAATTAATATTGCTGCAAGATTTTCCAGACCCCGACGCACTTTCAAGCGCTTGGACTTACAAATTAATCGCCGAACAATACGATATCCAATGCGAGATTATCTACGCCGGCGCCCTCAGCCACCAAGAAAATATTGCCTTAGTTAAATTGACAGGGTTGCCGTTGCAGCGGTGGACGCTGGAAACAGTAAAAACTAAGGATTTGTCGGTGTTTCAGGGCTGCGCTTTTATTGACAATCAAGGGACGACTTGTAACTTAACCGAGTATATTTTAGCCGCTGGAGTTTCGATCGCCGCCGTCATCGATCATCACAATTTGCAGGGGGAAATGAACGCAGAATTTACCGATTTGCGCCCTCAAATCCGCGCTACAGCCACGATTTTTGCCGAGTATTTACAGTCTGGACTCCTAACTCTCGACGCCAGCGTCAGTCTGCACATCAAGTGCGCTACAGCTTTGATGCACGGTTTGCGATCGGATACGATCGCCCTCAGACAAGCTCAGGAGGAAGACTTTTTAGCTGCGGCTTATTTGAGCCGATTTTACGACCCGCAGTTGCTGAATGCGGTGTTACAGTCGTCTCGTTCTAAGTGGGTGATGGACGCGATCGAGCGATCGCTCAAACACCGCACCGTCCAGAACAATTTTTCGATCGCCGGCATCGGCTACCTCCGCTATGACGATCGGGATTCTATTCCCCAAGCGGCGGACTTTTTAGTAACAGAGGAGAACGTACATACAGCCGTTGTTTACGCAATTGTTCACGACAAAGACGAAGAAATTGAAGTAGTAATTGGCTCGCTGCGAACTAATAAACTCACTCTCGACCCCGACGAATTCATTAAAGAAGCCTTCGGTCAAGATGCTCAAGGACGCTTTTTTGGTGGCGGCAGAAGTCAAGCTGGAGGTTTTGAAATTCCGGTGGGATTTCTTTCTGGCGGCAATGAGAACAGCGATTATGCAAGGCTGAAATGGGAAGTATTCGACGATCAGATTAAGCAAAAGTTGCTGCATTTAATTAGTCCTAAAGACAATCCTGTTTACGATCATTAACTCTGGGGTTTCTAGGTGCGGTATTGATTCCAGCAACAGCCTGGGAATGCCGCTGGGTTAGACCTCCGCTTAGTACGAGCTTTGGCCCCGTTTTTTTCGGCTTTTGGGCAAAATTTCAATTTGACAATCAGTCCTGGCCGCACTCCAACTCTCATCAACCGGGTTTTTCACTCTTATTGAGGGTTTGAACGAAGTAAGGGGGTTAAAAAAACCCCTTGCTCCGTCCAAGACTAAGAGTAATAAATTTTATACCAATTTCCCAAAATTACACGCTCAAGAAACCGTTTTTGTAACTTTTGTCAAAAAAGGCAACGAAGTATTTTGGTAAAAAAAAGATTTGGTGGCAAATTTAATTTCATAGAGTTTACTAACCTCCACAACAGAAATTTAAAATTTTAATAATTTTACAGGGTTATTTTTTGGAATTTTTTCTATAAAATCGCTAAATAAATCACACTTTGTTCGAGGCGACCCAGGATGTTTGGGCTGATTTTGATAAAAAAATGCCGTACAATCAGCCAAATAGACAGGGAAAAACATAAAGGCTTGGCTAAATCACATAAAAGCCTAAAATTTATATTTTTGCAGGAGATTAGTGAGTTTCAAATAAAACTTTGCAAAACTTTTGCATTTTTTACCTCAAGCAAACAATCTGTTGGTAAGACTTAAAAAAAAATTCTATATTATTTATTTTTCGGGGGTTATAATTGTAAAAAATAGATTGAAAAAAAAGGAACACGGAGATGTTTACAAAACAGAATTCCTCTTGGTCGTTAGATAAAATTATAGAAAAAATTTCAGCAATTGCACTTCAAATCAACGAGTTCGCGGAGGAGGAGACAATTTTGCAATGTGCGGTAGAAGAAACCAGGGTGCTGCTGCAAGCCGATCGCGTGATAATTTATCGCTTCCTACCGCATAGAAATGGCGTAGTATTGGCTGAATCGGTTGATGCCCAGTGGCCACGAATCCTAGGAAAACAGATTTACGATCCTTGCTTGGAAGCTACCTGGGTAGAGCGTTACAGCCAGGGACAAACGAGCAGCATTTCTGATATTCACAGCGGTCATCTTCAAGCTTGTGATGTCGAATTGCTCGATCGCATCCAGGTTCAGGCCAATTTAGTGGTGCCAATCTTGCTAGATGGCAAACAGCAGCAATCTCCGAAGCTTTGGGGACTGTTGATTGCTCATCAATGCCGAAGTCCGCGTCAGTGGGAGCCTCTCGACGTTCAGATCGTGCAATACGTTGCAGTGCAGCTTGGGTTGAGGATGCGGCATCTGGAATCTCACCGCCCGGTGCGGGCGCCAAATCAACCGCCGGAACTCGAAACAGAACCGAATCAAACTGCGATTAATACAGAAAGCGCGCCAAGAGTCAATCATCAAAATTGCCTGCAACCAGACTTTGCCTATTCCCCTAGCGGAGATATTTTTCACCTCAGTGCCTTTGACTTGTTGCAAAACCCGATCTGGGTATTTGATATTGAAAAGTTGCAAATGCGATGGGCAAACCAGACATCTTTACGCCTTTGGAATGCTTCGACGCAGCAGCAGCTCATAAGTCGCAACTTTAGCGATATGTCAGAGTCTACTCGGATTCGCTTGCAGAGCTATTTACAGCAGTTTGAGCAAGGCAAAACCTTGTCCGAGCAATGGACGTTTTACCCCGACGGTCAGCCTGTTTCTGTCGGCTGTCGCTGCTCTGGCATCAGGATTGATAGCGGGCGTTTGGCAATGCTGGTAGAGGGGATGGTTGAAACTACCGATCAGATTGAGCAGGAAACCTTGCGATCGATCGAGGCACTCCGACACACCACGCTCATGGTTTCGCTATATACCATCGAAGGTCTGCCGCTGCTGCAAAACCCCGCAGCTTTGCGCTGTTATGGGGATGCGCTGCACCCTCACTCTGCGACAGACAATGCTTTTGTGAGTCGCTTTGTTGACTCTCAGGTAGGAGAGCGAGCAATGGCAGTTCTTAAGTCCGGTGAGGTATTTAGCACGGAGGCTCAAGTGATTACTCTGGCGGGAATTCGCTGGCATGGGATGGACGTGCGGTGTACCGACGACCCGGTAACAGGCAACCCGATGTTGCTCGTGAACGAAAAAGACATTACCGACCGCCAGCAGGTAGAAACAGCCCTGCAAAAGAGTGAAACCCGGTTGTCAGAAGCCCAGCGGGTTGCCCACATCGGTAGCTGGGAATTTGACGTGATTGCCGGTAAAATTACCTGGTCTCCCGAACTCTTCGAGATTTTGGGACGATCCAGCGCCCTAGGCGAACCTACCTATGAAGAAAACCTGCGGCTTTACCATCCCGAAAGTGCCAGACAGCTACACCGGGTAGTTCAACGAGCGCTCACTCACGGAGAGCCTTATCTATTGCGCCTCAGAATCGTGCGCCCGAATGGTTCTATCCGCCATACCGAAGCCAGAGGACAGGCCCAACTCAATGCAGAGGGAAAAGTCGTTCGGTTGTTTGGTACATCCCAAGACATTACGGATCTTGTCCAGGCGGAAACAGAACTCAGAGAAATGAGTATAGCTCTTGCTAATGCCGTTGAGGGCATCTCGCGGCTGGATATTTTCGGACGGTACATCACCGTTAATCAAGCCTACGCGAATCTAGCAGGTTATCAGCCTGAAGAAATGGTTGGTATGAGTTGGCAGAAAACAGTTCATCCCGAAGACTGCGACAGGATGAGGGTCGCTTATCAAAAAATGCTAGCCGAGGGCCGAGTGGAGGTTGAGGCCCGGGGTATCCGGAAAGATGGCTCGATCTTTTACAAGCAGGTGGTGATGTTGGCAGCCTACGACTCGCAGGAGCGATCGATCGGGCATCACTGCTTTATGAAGGATATCACCGCTCGCAAGCAAGCAGAAGCAGCATTACAACAAGAGTTCCAGCGTCTGGCTGTGGTGATTGCCACCCAACAGGAAATCGCCATCCGCAATCCCAATCTCGATGCAGTCATGGCGGTGATTACCGAGCGAACTCAAAAATCGCTCGGTGCCGATGGGGCCGTGATTGAAATGCTGGAAGGGGATGAGTTGGTGTATCGGGCAGCCAGCGGTATCGCCAGCGCCTATGTTGGATTACGGATCAAAGTAGGGACAAGTTTATCGGGAAAATGTATTGCCACCGGCCAAATCATGCTTTGCGATGATTCACAAACCGATACACGGGTGGATCAGTCTGCCTGTCAGCGCATTGGTATCCGGTCACTGGTGGTTGTTCCCTTGTTCTATCAGGATGATCGGGTTGGCGTCTTAAAAGTTGTTTCCGGTACACCCTGTGCCTTTACAGAGTCAGATATTCATACCTTACAACTGATGGCGGGGTTTTTGGCGGGTAGTCTGCATCTGGCTTCAGAGTTTGATGCTAAAAACATTCTCCTGAGTCAATTACAGGAAAGCGAGGAACGGTATCGTTCTGTGATTACAAGCATGACTGAAGGCGTCGTACTTCAGCTAGCAGACGGAAAAATTACTACCTGTAATGCTAGTGCCGGAAGGATTCTCGGACTGAGCCCCGAACAACTGATGGGGCGTACATCCATAGATTTAGACTGGCGAACCGTTCAGGAAGATGGCTCTCCCTTCCCCTGCCAACAGCATCCGGCAATGATTACCCTACGGACGGGAAAACCCGTATCAAATGTGGTGATGGGCATTCACAAATCGGATAAAACGCTGACTTGGATTTCGATTAATTCGCAACCGCTGTTCCAAATGAATCAGTCTCAACCCTATGCAGTAGTAACGACTTTTGCTGATATTACAGAACGCAAGCGGGCCGAGGAGATGCTCAGACACCGGGCGGAACAAGAAAGATTAATTGCTACGACAGATGGCTTAACACAAGTAGCAAACCGCCGCTGTTTTGATGAGCGATTGGAGTCGGAATGGCACCGACTGATGCAGGGGAAACAACAGCTTTCGTTGATTATGTTGGATGTAGATTATTTCAAGCGATATAACGATTGCTACGGACATCAAGCTGGGGATATTTGTTTAGTAAAAGTGGCTTCATCGGCGGCACTTGCGGTTAAACGTTCATCGGATCTGTTGGCACGTTACGGGGGCGAAGAATTCGCTGCTATCCTACCGAATACGGATGCGGATGGCGCGATCGCGGTTGCTGAGTCGATCCGACAGGCAATCCGAGATTTGGGAATCCCTCACGAGCAATCTAATGTGAGCGCGATCGTGACTGTTAGCATGGGAATTGCAACTGTGATTCCCACTGCGGAAACATCACCGGATGAACTCGTTGCCCTCGCCGATCGAGCATTATATGATGCGAAACGACAAGGGCGCGATCGTTACACAAGCGCCAACCAGATGACGGCGCCAGAGCTTAATCCAGTTGTAGAATAGGCAAAAGGTAGGTATATCCTAGACCGCTCCTAGAAAAACGGGATAATAAAATGCCTGGAAGTATTGATATATGGTTATTTATCTGATCCGGCACGGTATCGCCGCCGCACCCGAAGAATATGATACAGACTCTGAACGCCCGCTGACTAAAGAGGGCGATCGTAAAACCCGGAAAATTGCCCAACGGCTGTACGAGCTCGAAATTCAGTTTGACTTGATTCTCACGAGTCCCCTACTGCGGGCGCAGCAAACGGCGCAAATCCTGCAAACAGTCGGTTTGAGTTCCCAAATAGAAGAATCCGCCGCCCTCGCACCTTCAGGAGACATCGGGAACTGGCTGGAGTGGTACAAACAGTGGCAGGAAATAGGTAGCGGCAGCTTGGCCCTGGTGGGCCACCAACCAGACTTAGGCCACTGGGCAGAAACTTTGCTTTGGGCTCGATCGCAAGATGCCCTGATTCTCAAAAAAGCAGGTATCATCGGCTTAATCCTCCCGGAGACCGGCTCCCCTGTGGGCCGCAGCCAAATGTTTTGGCTAACTGCGCCCAAGTTTTTGCTGCACTAGAAACAGCGAACCGCCCCGACATTAACAGGACGCGCCAGCCCTCTTAAAACGGCATTCTGGGACGGGGAAACCGGGAAAAAGGGGCGACAATACGCAGCGGTGCGATCGGACTATCTGTTGAAAAACCCGGTTTCTGAACCCGAATTAACTACCAGCCGGGAAGTCCCTCGGTATATTTAGAGGGGATTAATCAGAGCGCTGCGCGAAGTACCCCGTTGGGAATTACTCCTTGGGATGAAAGGCTCGTCGGGTGTAGGTACCCAAAGCGACAATTATTCTTTTATACCCCTTGATGATCGGGAAATACTCTGATACTATATTAGCAAGTGGGGGTGGAACTACCTCACTATAAAAAGCCTTTGAAAAAAAGGAAAAAGAAGCCTGCGGTCTAACTGTACTCAGTTGACCGTCAGGTTTGTTCACATGATTATCTGTCAAGACTGCGACACTATCTTCGTTTCTGGTAATGTACTTTTAGTAGATTGAACTCACATAAAACGGTATCGCAATGGTCGTCGGCGAATTCAAACCAGGTTTAGAAGGTGTTCCCGCCACCTTGTCCAGCATTAGCTACGTTGATGGACAAAAAGGGTTGCTGGAATATCGCGGGATTAGCATCGAGGAACTGGCACTGAAAAGTTCCTTTCTCGAAACTTCATATTTATTAATCTGGGGGGTACTTCCGACAAAGGAAGAACTAGAAGCTTTCGAGCATGAAATTCGCTATCACCGCCGGATCAAATATCGCATCCGGGACATGATGAAATGCTTTCCTGAAAGAGGACATCCAATGGACGCCCTGCAAGCTTCAGCGGCCGCCCTGGGCTTGTTCTACTCCCGCCGAGCTCTGGCTAACCCAGCATACATTCGAGAAGCTGTAGTGCGGCTGCTAGCGAAGATTCCCACGATGGTAGCAGCGTTCCAGCAAATGCGACGGGGAAATGACCCGGTGCGGCCGAGGGATGACTTGGACTACTCGGCTAACTTTCTTTATATGCTCAACGAGCAAGAACCCGATCCGCTGTTAGCTAGAATTTTTGACACTTGTCTGACTCTCCACGCTGAACATACAATTAATGCCTCTACATTTTCGGCAATGGTAACAGCTTCGACGCTGACAGACCCTTACGGAGTGATTGCTTCAGCAGTTGGCACTTTGGCGGGGCCGCTGCACGGGGGAGCTAATGAAGAAGTGATTGATATGTTGGAGCAAATTGGTTCGGTAGAAAATGTGCGACCTTTTGTCGAGAAGTGCGTTGCAAATAAGGACAAAATTATGGGTTTCGGTCACCGAGTTTACAAGGTGAAAGATCCCAGAGCAACTATTCTTCAGAGGTTAGCGGAACAGTTGTTTGAGAACTTCGGCCACGACGATTATTACGACATTGCTATCAAGTTAGAAGAAGTGGTTGAGGAAAAACTAGCTCACAAGGGAATTTATGCAAATGTAGATTTCTATTCGGGTTTGGTTTACCGCAAAATGGGAATTCCGCTGGACTTATTTACACCAGTTTTTGCGATCGCCCGTGTTGCCGGCTGGTTGGCCCACTGGAAGGAACAGCTAGAGGCAAACCGCATTTACCGCCCGACTCAAATATATACGGGGACTCACGGTGCTCCTTATATTGCGATCGAGGACAGACTCCCATCCTAAAGCTAAATTATCAACCCAGATATGTAAATGGCGAGAATAATTGTTTTGCTTTCGTGAAGTGTGGAATTAAAAATTGTTTTCGCCTTCCGAGTCAGGAAGCAATCTCTGTCTGCCAAAAACTGCCGTGCTGGGTTGCACCCCTCTTGTATGTTGTGGTGTTTGTTGGCGACAATAGTAAGAAGTGACGATTTTCAGGAACTCCGGTCCTCAGACTTGCGGGTCTGAGGCTTTTTATTGCAATATTACGAATAGCTTTCGGTAGGTTGCTGCGCGCGCACCCTACTTGTATTTACGCTTCGCTTGTATAGTATTAGATACAAAGTGAAGATGCGCGATCGCATTTAAATTCCTCCCGCTTTTAGTCGTCAGAACATCTATGGCTTACAGCAACAGCGAAATTGAGGGCAAGTCTTTCTACCAATCCGAACCCTTGATCGCCCGCTTGAGAGGGATTATCCGAGATTATCCCGAAGGCGTTGGCATTATCAAAGAGTTGATCCAAAATGCTGACGACGCTAAAGCAACGCGCGTAGAAATTACTCTTGATTGGCGCCACCATCCGGTCAAACAATTGCCTGACGATCGTATGGTACGGCTAATGGGGCCGGCGATGTTAGTCTACAACGATCGCGTGTTTGCAGATAAAGATTTTGAGAGCATTCGCAGTCTGGGACAAAGCGAAAAAGCCCGAGATTTGCAGAAAACCGGTAGATTTGGCGTCGGGTTTAATGCAATATATCATGTTACAGATTATCCGAGTTTCGTATCGCGCGATCGCATCATCTTTTTTGATCCTCACGGCGCGGCGATTCCGGGCACTTCCCGACAAGAACCGGGACGCGAATGGAATTTGGCAGACGCTAAATGGTACGAAAAATATCCCGATTTTATGCAAGTCTACGCAGCGGGAGGATTGCCATTAGGAGATACAAATTTTCAAGGCACTTTGTTTCGCTTGCCCTTGAGAACCGCAGAACACGCTAAAAATAGCGAAATTCGCAAACAAGCTTTTACCGAATCCAACGTCAATGAACTACTAGACGCACTGATTAATTCAGGTGAAGAACTGCTGCTATTCCTGAAATCGGTTCAGGAAATTAGAGTTTACGAAATCCCCGCCAACAGTCAAGAAACTAGGCAAGAGATTCTGGCGATTGTTACCCAGAACCAGCAAGAAGTACGAGAATCGCGGCAACAACTCCTCGATGCAATTCCCCAGACACCAGACAAATTGCTGGAATTGTGCCACAATAATCCAGCCGGTTTAATATCAGTTTCTTACCGCCACGAGATAGAAACGATTAGCGGGAATCGGAATACCAAATCAACTTGGAGAACAGTAAGTTTAATTCGCACAGATGAAGGCGACGAGTTGGCAAAAGTCATAAAAGCAATGTACGAAAGCCAAGAAAAAGTATTGCCTTGGGCGGGCGCTGCTGCTAGGATTAATGGGCGTTGCTGAATCAAGGTATGAATACCCCAGGAATGGGAATATCGTCAAACTTCAAGTAATGTATTAATAACTTA
>NZ_JAUBOX010000107.1:0-21338 GCF_036700445.1 Microcoleus sp. T3_B1 | reverse complement strand
CGTCCCGCCCGTCCTTTTTGGACGGGCGGGACGCCCATCCCACAAACTTGTGGAAGTTATTTAATTCTCATTCCTTAATTTAACTTGGTCGGTTTTGCGATCGATAAAATGGTTTTTTTACCACACTAGCCGGATAGTTTTTACCGCGAATTTCGACTTCTAATTGCTGACCGATTTTCGCTAATTTTGCGGGAACAAATGCGAGGGCTACTGCGCGATTCAAAGTAGGCGATAATGTACCGCTAGTAACTTCTCCTACTGTTTCGCTTTCAAATATTACCGGATAGCCGTGGCGTGCAATGTGCCGCCCCTGCATTTCTAACCCTACCAACCGCTTCGATACTCCACTCGCTTTCTGCTGTTCCAAAACCTCGCGACCAATAAAATCGCCTTTGGTGTCGAGGTGAACTACCCAACCCAATCCAGCCTCTAAAGGTGTGATATTGTCGTCGATATCTTGACCGTAAAGAGCCATTGCTGCTTCTAAACGCAAGGTATCTCTCGCACCCAATCCGCAAGGAACAACGCCAGCAGCTAACAATTTTTGCCACAGTTCTTTTCCTACTTCGGCATCCACCATGATTTCAAACCCATCTTCGCCGGTGTAACCTGTTCTGGCGATAAAACTCGGCTGTCCCAACAGATTTGTTTCTAAGTGGCCGAATGCCTTAATTGGTGCGAGGTTGTCTTCTACAAAAGGCTGGAGATAGTTAACGGCTTCCGACCCTTGAATTGCAATTAAAACTTTATCTTCAGAAATGTCTGTAAAACAGAGTTCGCTCAATTCTAAGTGAGTGGTAATCCATGCTTTGTCTGCGATGCGAGTGGCGGCGTTGACAATGATTACTGCACGTTCTTCGCTAGTGATAGGATCTGGTTCTTGGCAGTAGAAAATAATGTCGTCTAAGATGCAGCCTTTGGCATTTAGCAAGACTGTATATTGAGCTTGACCGGGTTGCAAGCGGCTCAAGTCTGAGGGTACTAAGGGTTGAAATTTTTCTATTACTTGTTTCCCTCTCAAACCAAATTTTCCCATGTGGGAAATGTCGAACATTCCTGCTTGCTGGCGTACTGCTTGGTGTTCGCTGCTAATGCCTGCGTACTGTACTGCCATCTCCCACCCGGAAAATGGCACCATCCGAGCTTTGAGTTCTAATGATAGGTCGTACAGAGGCGTGCGGGCAAGTTGGCTCGGACTCTCTGGATTGTTGGGTTCAGTTGACTTTGCCACTGGTAGCGCTTTGGTTGCGGGTAGACTGTTTTGATTTTACGGGAAAATTGGTTTTCAGGGTGTGTAGGGCGATCGAATTTAAGGACACGGCAATGCTGTTTAGGTACGAGTAAGGACACTGCAGTGCCCTTCTTCGTGTCAACTTAACGTCAAAAGTAGTATCAGTATACCGTCTACCGATGAGCCCCTCGATCCCCACGGCGCCTAGGGCGGGCACGGGGGCACCGCCCCTAGGTCGGGGGGGACAAGAGTATTCAAAGTCCCCCTTAACAAGGCAGGGCGGTTTCATTCTTGGTAGGGGCCGTGCCCCCGTGCCGGCCCTTTTGGCCTGAAACCCCCATTCGATGGTTGGTGGCGGGGGTAGGCACGGGGAGTAGGGGTAGCACTACCCCTACAAAAACCTCGTTTTTGGTGATAATGAAACAGCCCCCCTTAATAAGGGTGGGACAAGAGTCTTCTCTTTAGTCCCCCTTATTAAGGGGGATGCGAGGGGGATCTAGACTTGGGTAAAAGCGATATTTATCAACAGTTTTAGTCTTAAGTTGACACGAATGAGCAGTGCCGTATCCCTAATCTTGACTTATGGAGAATAGCGGGCTCGAACCGCTGACCCCTACAATGCCATTGTAGTGCTCTACCAACTGAGCTAATTCCCCTTTCTTTTCGCGCTCTCAATCATGCCTTAACTGACCAATATTTGTCAAGCTTTTTGGGGAAATTAGTTTTGAGCCTTCGGCTGGCAAGGCTTTCGGCTTTTTTTCCACAAAACTCTCCTCGCTTCTGGACAATGGTCAATCGCCTACTATCATTTAGTAAGTATGTTGCGATATTTCGCTCAAATGGCTCAAACAAGACCCCATGAGGAAGTAGACGACTAGCAGAGCGGCGGCTGATACCGCAACTAGGGTGCCGGCTAGCATTAGTGAAAATTCCCGTTGCGCGATCGCCTCCTGCATTAAGTGCAAAGACCAGGCAACGAGGGCAACGTCAATTATTAAAATAGAAACCAGCATAAGTTACGATTTGTAACAGCTTACCTATTGTAACAAAACTTTTCGCTCCGTGCAGATAAGCTCACCTGTATTTAACTTTTGCTGTAAAACCCGAAGGGAGCAGCGGAAAGCTACTCAGAAAAAATGATAGCTTTTGGTGATAATTACAATATGCAAAGTAAATGAGAGCTAGCTCAGCTTTAGAGGTGGGTTTTTGACTCTTGAGCGATCGCTCACGCTTTTTTGAGGGGGTAGGGTGCGTTAGCGAAGCCCGCCCGGGGGCTACGCCAACGAAGAGGATCGACCTTTGAGTCGAACTGATTTGATAGCAGTGCGATCGCACCCTGACCCGATTCAAATTTGGTAAAATAGGTGTACTTTTAATTAAAATAAAATGAACGGCTGTTGAGGATAAAAACTATGTTAACCCAAACTCAAAAACTCTACTCGCCAGAGGAATATTTGGCACTAGAGGAAGTGGCCGAGTCTAAAAGTGAATATATTGATGGCGAGATAGTTCCTATGACTGGTGGTACTCCAAATCATAATGATATTGCGGGCAATTTTTATGCTCATTTAAAATTTGCTCTCAGGGGACAAAACTATAAGGTTTTTATCGGTGACTTACGCTTGTCGATACCGCGCTATCATCTCTATACTTATCCAGATGTGATGGTGGTTCAAGGCGAACCAGTGCTTTTAGACGATCGCACAGATACAATAATTAATCCTTTGATGATTGTTGAAGTTTTGTCAAAAAGTACGAAAAATTACGACCAAGGGGATAAGTTTGATTATTATCGATCGATTCCTGAGTTTCGAGAATATATTTTAATCGATCAGTATAAATTTTATGTCGAACAGTTTGTCAAGACTTCGGAAAATAAGTGGCTTTTAAGTGAATACGAATCGGCAGAGGCAGTGCTGGCTTTGTCTTCGCTGCCGTTTCAAATTCAATTGGGCGAAATTTATGAAGGGATTAGATTTGAAACGACTGCGGCTAGTTAGGATTTCACAACCGCTTTTTTGCTGTAAAATTAAATCGATCGCCTTTTCAACTTTATGACAAATCGCTCTACTCGCGCCCTTTTTCACAGCAAAACACTGAACACTGCTTTGCGTGCTTTTAGCTTTCCGCAAGATATGGAAGTGCGCCACCAAAAATTGGGGACGTGGATTGCTGCACTTAAAACGGGTACGTTAGACGAAGTTAAAGAAGTTTCGCTGCACGGCAGTTTTATTAATGATATTTTTCAGGATGTTTTGGGATATTGCTCGGTAATTCAAGGTGCGGGGAAAGCTTGGGAAATTAACGCGGAACAAACGATATCTGATGGTGGCGGTTCTGCTGACGGGGCGATCGGCTTTTTTACTGCTGCTGACAATCTTAAAGGCAAAGCCGTGTCCCTGCAAGGTAAAGTGATTGCTCCGATCGAACTCAAGGGAGCGAAAAATGATTTAGACCGTCCCGCATCACATCAGCATCCTGCGCGAACCGAATCAGCAGTTGACCAAGGTTGGCGCTACGCTAATTATACACCGGATTGTCGCTGGATTATTGTCTCGAATTATCGAGAGTTGCGACTTTATCATACCAATAAAACTCCTGCTTATTACGAACAATTTTTTCTGGCTGACTTGGCGGATATTGCAGCTTTTAAGCGGTTTTACTTTCTGCTGTGTCGCCGCAATTTTTTGCCTCAAAACCAAGCTCAAACAGGTTCTGTTATTGACAGACTGTTAAAAGACTCTGATGAAGCTCAAGAAGAAATCACCAATAAATTATATCAAGAGTACAAAGCAATTCGACTCGCTCTCGTCAAGCATTTTCGCTTTTCTGGGCCGCAGGATATCCCCAACCGCGATCGCGTACTCATCGAAAAAGCTCAAAAAACTTTAGACCGCGTTTTATTCATTGCTTTTTGTGAAGATAAAGGGTTGCTGCCGCGAAACACCCTCAGCAACGCTCACGACCACCAAGACCAATACAATCCTAGATTAATTTGGGAAAATTATCAATCTGTATTTCGCTGGGTTGATGTGGGAAATGATGACCCTCCTGTACCGGGATACAACGGCGGTTTATTTAAATTCGATCCGGTTTTAGACGCACAATTGACTGTGCCAAATCCTTTATGCAGTCTGCTTAATAAGCTGACCAGATTTGATTTTGATACCGAAGTTTCCGTCGATATTTTGGGGCATATTTTCGAGCAGTCTGTTACAGATTTGGAAGAATTAAATGCTGAAACTACCGGACAGGAATACAATCATAAAAAAGGCAAGCGAAAAACTCAAGGTGTGTTTTACACGCCAGCTTTTATTACTCAGTATATTGTCGAGGTTTCTCTCGGTGGCTATTTGCAGCGTCGAGAGCAAGAATTGCGCGATTTATTCCTAATTAGCGAAGTTGCTGAAGTGTCGGTTCAGCCGCCCAAGAAAACTGCAATTAAGTTTTGGAAAGCGTATCGAGACGAGGTGCTGCAAAAAACGCGCGTCATCGATCCGGCGTGCGGTTCGGGTGCTTTTTTGATTGCGGCTTTTGATTATTTGATGCAGCAGTACGAAAGAGTCGATCGCGAATTGAATGCTTTGGGGTATAAACCAAAAGACGGCAACTCGCTGGAATTTGACAGAAGCATTTTAAGCAACAACCTGTACGGCGTAGATTTGCTGCCGGAATCGGCGGAAATTACCAAACTTTCTCTGTGGTTGAAGACGGCCGAACCTGGTAAAACCCTGACGTATTTGGATGATAATATTAAAGCGGGAAACTCGATCGTCGCTGACAGTAATGTAGCAGATACAGCGTTTGATTGGCAAGCTGAATTTCCCCAGATTTTTGCTGATGGCGGTTTTGATGTTGTCCTTGGCAATCCGCCTTACGTGCGGCAGGAGTTGCTGTCTCCAATTAAACCATACTTGCAAGCAAATTATGAATCCTATAACGGCGTAGCAGACCTTTATACTTATTTTTATGAACTCGGATTAAACATTCTCAAACCGAAGGGAGTGCTTTCGTATATTGTCACAAATAAATGGCTGAGGTCGGGATACGGCGAACCTCTACGCAAGTTCTTTGCCAGTCAAGGTTTACTAGAGCAAATTATTGATTTCGGACACGCGCCCATTTTTGAGGATGCTGATACTTTTCCCTGTATTGTCGCAGTCAGAAAACCTAACGCTTCTCTATGTATCTCTGAAACTGAAAGCGAGATTGAGCAAGGTAAATCTGAACCTAATTCGCCTGTGATTGTTTGTCCTGTTCCGCGCGAGGAACTTGCTAATATCAATCTTACACAATATGTTCAACAACACGGTTATCAAATTTCGCGAGATCGTTTCACTGCGAGTGCTTGGAGTCTGGAACCTCCTGCTGTTGATGAGTTAATGCAGAAAATAAAACAAGTGGGAGTTCCGCTAAAAGATTTTGCAGGGGTTAAGCCTTATCGAGGTATTTTAACAGGATTTAACGACGCTTTTTTTCTTGATGAAGCCACTAAAAATAGTCTAGTTAAAGCTGACCCTAAATCTGCTGAAATCATCAAGCCCTTATTGCGAGGTCAGGATATTAAACGCTGGTATCCTCAATGGGATGAAATTTGGGTAATCTTCGCTCATAGAGATATTGAGATAGAAAACTATCCTATGATAAAATCTCATCTGCAAAAATATAGAACTAAGTTAGAAGCAAGATCAGGTAAACAATTATGGTGGCAGTGGCAAGCATCTCCATCTTTTTGCAACCTCTTTCTACAGCCTAAACTTATATATCAGGAAATTCAATTTCATCCAGCATATAGCTATGATAATAGGAGTTATTTGACCAACAATAAAGCTTTCATTATTTCGACATCTGAATTGTATATCTTGGGAGTGCTTAATTCAGCACTTATGTGGTGGCATAATTGGCGGTATTTACCGCACATGAAAGATGAAGCACTGAGTCCGCTTGGCGAATTGACGGAAAAGCTTCCCATCGCACCACCAACTGACTCAGTTCGTGCCGAAGTAGAACTAATTGTCAGCCGTTTAATTGAAATCGCCAAAACTAATCAAGAAACTCACCGAGATGTCTTGCACTGGCTGGAAATCACTTATGTAATTGATAAACTCGGACAAAAACTCGAAGATTTTTCTGCTCTTTCTTTTGCTGAATTCGTAGCAGAAATCAGAAAGCGAATGCCGAAAACTAAATCATCCGATCCTCTCGGTGTTGCTGGACTAAAAGCCGTCCGCGAAACTTATAATGAATATGCACCGGCCATTCAATCTCGCAAAGCTGAGGCGTTGAGACTCGAACACCGTTTATCCGATTTAGTTAATCAAGGTTACGGATTGACACCGGAAGAAATAGATTTGATGTGGAAAACAGCACCTCCGCGAATGCCGATCGCCCGACACATTTGATAGAATGTTAAAGCAGCATCGCTGAGAATGAGTTTATTATAAAAGGCGCTCTAGTTTTTTGTACACTTCATCATCGTTACGCTTCGATTAATCATAATATCCCGGCCGGGGCGGGTTTTTGAGATTGTCAATTATTGGCTGGTATTGTTGGTGAACCCGCCCCTACGAACGTAATGACAGAAACACGTTTTTTTTGCGTCGCGGACTATATCATATCAAAAAATTGTGTTTTTTGGGGAATATTTGTTAGACTGGGATTGTGAGCTAGCGAGTCGATAGACCATACTTTGTACGCGAGGTGAATCATTATGCTCCAAGCATTTGAAGGAATTTACAGAAATGGAGTCATCGAACTTTTAGAAGTTCCTGAAAACATTTATGAAAGCCGCGTGGTGATTACTTTTTTGGCTGCGCCATCCATTCCTAGATCGCCTACATTTATCAAGTTTGGAATGTTTGCTGGTACTCAACAATCCACCGCAGACGATTTCGAGATTGCCGAGTTTCAAGGGGATACTGACGATGAATTAGATTGGTCATAGCTGCCGATGAAATATGTCATTGATACCCACGCGCTGATCTGGTTTCTCGAAGGAAATCAAAGATTGGGGACTCAAGCCCAAGCAATTCTCTCCAATTTGACCAGTCAGCTTGTTCTACCTGCGATCGCCTTGGCTGAAGCTGCATGGATTGTAGAACGAAGAAAAACATCAATTCCATCTGTGAATGCTTTGTTGAATGCCATTAACAGCGATCCTAGAATCGCGATTTATCCACTTGATCGAACTATCATCAATCAAACGCTCAGCTTATTGAGCATCCATGAAATGCACGATCGTCAAATTGTAGCAACCGCAATGATTTTGCAAAATCAAGGTGAAACTGTTGCGCTGTTTACGTGCGATGGAAATATTACGGCTTCAGGTGTAATTTCTGTTATCTGGTGATTGTATTTATAATAAAATAACGGTTATTTGTAAACCATCAAGTTTCACCATTTGTCAGTTGTTTGAGTGTTTCTACAAAGGTTTTAGTACCCACCATTTGAGACTGACTCAGGGCAGATTTTGCAGAATCGCCTAAAAGCATATCTTCTACTTCCATCAGTCGCTCTATCAAGCGCTGATAGGCATCAGCGGACATAATTACGTGGCTGGGCTGCGATTTATCTGTGAGTAAAACTGGCTCGACAGCAGCTCGGTTAAAGACTGTCCCCTGTGGATTGCAGGCTTCTGCGAGGGTGTAACTTTGCATGACAGATGTTATGAGTGTGGGTTGTGTCTATTTTAGGCAAAATTGTGAGGGATTGGGAGGTCGATCGCCACTTTTGTTTTAGCCAACCGCAAATAATCAAAAAAGGTATGAAAATTTCCATACCTTCCTAGTGGAGATTATTTTTAAACAAGTGCTGTTGCTTGCTTTGTTTGTTCGAGATACTGCCGATATTTTTCCTCGGAACCGAAGGAGTCAACTGAAACCGTAGCTTGTGGCATCGGTATCAATGGTGTCTGAACAGGGGAGTATTTGCAGTAGCAAACCACGATCATCTCAAATTCATTGTTCTGGATGGCTCTCAGGTATTCTTCTACTCTAACTACTTCCCAGTCGCCTACGCGGTAATGAGTATCAGCACCAGCTATTTGGGTGTCTTTAGATTCTGTCAGAGTTTGGAACTCTAGCGGCCGATAACCAGGTTCAGGAATCGGTGAATTTGATGAATCAAAATACTCTGCCAGAATGTCGGTTAGCCCTCCGGTGTGAGCTAAAAGTCTGTTCTCGGCACCTTCTTCTTCTGTCCAGTCAGCGCGAAAAATAATGTATTTTCTGCTCATTTGTTAATCCTCCTCGTCTTCATCCATGTAGTTAGGAAAACTGGTTTCACCTTCAAATATGCAGGAGTATTTGAGGATGGAGTCTTTTGTCGGTTTGATTCGTAGCAGTCGCCAGCCGTATTTTTCCTGCATTGCATAACACCGCCGTCGTTCGGTGACGGAGTGGCTTGAGGTGACTTCCTCTGGTTGAGAATTGGTCACAACGATCGTATCTCCATAATGTTCATTTGAATGGTGTCAATGGCAAGGTCATTTAGATTTAGGTTTTTGAGTTCGATCGATCTGGGTGTTGCTGCTTGCGCTCTAAGAGCGTTTTCCGAACGACTGCCAGCACTAAGCTGGGCACACTTCTGAACTCCGAATCAGCCCATTCTTGCAAAACCTCATATTCTTCGGGGTTCACTCGGATGGTGATTACAGGCTTTTTGGAAGGCATTGCTTGTTGGCTCGTATACGTTAATACCCATTATCTCTACTCTTTACCTTCAAACACTTGTTCTGGGGTAACACACCTGTCTCATATAACTTTAAAAGTTGCTTATGTTAACAGGTGTACCACCTGACATTTAGTATAACACCGTAGTGTTGCGATCGACTCTACAACTCAAAAACCCAGAATGATCATCAAAAAAAGGGGCAACTCGCGTCGCCCCTCATCTATTTAACCAGCTACAAAATTACGCTTCCACAGCAATCTTTTGTTCCGAAGCCTCCGGCGAATTCGCTTCACTTGGCGGCACAACTTGCCAGAATTTCGGCAAATATTCCGACCAATTTGCTAAAATCTTCTCAGCTTTCTTGCTGCCGGTTCGATCGCACTGAGCCTCAATCAACTCCTTCAATTGCGCCTCCCCAGCCGCCGTACAAACGCGCTGCATCTTCACAATCTCCCCGTTGACGTGAGCCGGAAAAGTCCCATCTTCATCGAGGAAATAAGCCAAGCCACCAGTCATTCCAGCGCCGACGTTGCGGCCGACTTTTCCTAACACGACAATTACGCCGCCAGTCATGTACTCGCAGCAGTGATCGCCCGCACCTTCAATCACAGCTTTCGCCATCGAGTTACGCACCGCAAACCGTTCGCCAGCTTTACCCGCAGCTAACAGAGTTCCCCCCGTCGCGCCGTACAAACAAGTGTTACCGACGATCGCATTTTCGGAAGCATCATAAGTCGCACCAGCCGGCGGTGCGATCGCGATTTCGCCACCGTGCATTCCTTTACCAACGTAGTCATTGGCTTGGCCTGACAGCACCAGCGTCATTCCCGGCAAATTGAACGCGCCGAAGCTTTGGCCCGCGCTACCAGTGAAGTTGAGGGTGATTTGACCGCTAAAGCCCGTGTTGCCGTGTTGCTGTGCGATCGCACCACTGATTCTTGCGCCCACCGTGCGATCGGTATTCACCAATTTTACACTCTTGCTAACAGTGCCGTGATTGGCGATCGCACTTTGAATCTCAGCATCCGCCAGCAAATCGTCATCTAACACAGGCCCGTTGGTGTGTACGTCGCCGTGGATCAAGAAAGATCGATCGCTCTTAGTATCAGGTAACTTGGTCAAACAATCCAAATTAATCGCTTGGGTTTTAGTTAGTTGCACCCCATCGCGCATTTTCAGTAAATCCGCGCGGCCGATGATATCTGCGATCGACTTATAACCCAATTTCGCCAGCAAACTCCGCACTTCTTGTGCTACGAAATAGAAGAAATTAACCACGTGTTCCGGCGTTCCGGGGAACCGTTTCCGCAAGTGTTCTTGTTGAGTTGTCACCCCCACCGGACAACTATTCATGTGGCAAACGCGAGCCATAATGCAGCCTTCTGCAATCATTGCCACCGTGCCAAAACCGTACTCTTCGCCGCCCATCAAAGCGCCTACAATCACGTCCCAGCCGCTTTTAAAACCACCGTCAACGCGGAGCAAAACTCGATCGCGCAATTTATTTTCCATTAGCACCCGGTGAACTTCTGTCAATCCGAGTTCCCACGGAGAACCTGCGTGCTTAATCGAACTCAGTGGCGAAGCACCGGTGCCGCCGTCGTGACCGGAAATTTGAATCACATCAGCATTTGCCTTGGCGACACCGGCGGCTACAGTCCCGATGCCAACTTCCGACACCAACTTCACCGAAACTCCTGCTTTCGGATTGATTTGGTGCAAGTCAAAAATCAACTGTGCCAAATCCTCGATCGAATAAATGTCGTGGTGAGGAGGAGGAGAAATTAGCGTGACACCCGGTTTCGATCGGCGCAAATAAGCAATGTACTCGCTCACTTTCGCCCCCGGCAATTGACCGCCTTCACCCGGTTTCGCACCTTGTGCGATTTTAATTTCGATTTGTTCGGCGTTCATCAGGTACTCAGGAGTCACCCCGAAACGCCCGGAAGCTACCTGTTTGATGGATGAAGAAGCTGTATCGCCGTTCTGCAAACCTTTCAAGTGAGGTAGCGTTTGTGAGAAACCTGCCGCGCTCACATCGTTTAGCACTTTGTAGCGCACCGGGTCTTCGCCGCCTTCGCCGGAGTTGGATTTGCCGCCGATACGGTTCATCGCAATCGCGAGAGTTTCGTGGGCTTCTGGGGACAAAGCGCCCAGGGACATACCGCCGGTGGCGAACCGCTTGACAATATCTGCTACAGATTCTACGTCTTCGATGGCAATGGAAGGGCGATCGCTCTGGAAATCCAGCAAATCGCGCAAAGCCGTTACCGGGCGATTTTCGAGCTGTTTCTTGTAAACCTCGTAGTGATCGTAAGCACTTTCACCATTTTTGTCACCAATTGGTGTCATTTTTGGTTCGGCCCCATTGCCGTTACCGTTAGTCTGAGCCTTAAAAGTAGTCACAGCCTTGTGCAAAGCCTTCGCCATTTCCGGGCTGTTCATGTGATATTCACCACCCCGGCGGTACTGAACAAAGCCGTAATTTTCCAGCTTTTTGAGGTGCAATTCTGGGAAAGCCTGACTGTGGAAAGACATTACCTCATTAGCCAGTTCCGCCACACTCAAACCGCCGATGCGGGAAACAGTGCCTTTGAAACCCAAATCTAGCAAATCACCGCCAATGCCGATCGCCTCAAAGATTTGCGCCCCCTGATAGCTAGCCAGCAGCGAAATCCCCATTTTCGACATAATCTTCAGCAAGCCGTTTTCCACCGCTGTGCGGTATCTAGCTTGAGCCTGTGCCACGGTAATATTGGGAACTTTGCCGTGCTGCATCAAGTTTTGAGTCTTGCTGTCAGACCACCAGGCGCGCACGCTTTCCAAGGCCAGGTAAGGGCAAACAGCCACCGCCCCGTAACCAATCAAACAAGCGAAGTGGTGAGTGCTCCAACATTGGGCGGTATCCACAACCAGGGAAGTTTGCATCCGCAGCCCGACGCTAATTAAGTGGTGGTGAACCGCACCAACTGCCAGGAAGGGCGGAATATAAGTACATTCAGCACTCAATCCAACAGAAGATTCGCCTTCGGCCTTCGAGATTCGATCGCTCAAAATCAGAATTCTCGAACCCTCGCGCACCGAAGCAGCCGCCTTTTGACAAAGTTGCTCGACTGCTGTTTTCAAACCAGAAGGCCCGGCAGCAATTTTGTAAAGAGTTGACAATTCGGTTGCGGGGAAAGACTTTTGCTCTTTCAAGAAAGAGAGTTCAGCGTCGTTGAGTACGGGAGAATCAATTTTCAGCCGCTTGGCATTTTCCGGTACTGCTTGCAGTAAATTGCCCCGCAGGCCTACATTCATCGTCAGCGACATCACCATCCCCTCGCGCAGGGGGTCGATCGGCGGATTTGTGACTTGAGCAAACCGCTGTTTGAAATAGTTGTACAGCAACTGAGGCTTTTCTGACAATACAGCTAAGGGAGCGTCGTCGCCCATGCAGAAAGTCGGTTCTTTCCCAGAACTCGCCATCTCGACGATCACCATGTCCAAATCTTCTGCTGTGTAACCAAAAGCAGTTTGGGTTGCTAACAGCGTTTGCGAGTCGAGGGTTGCTGTTTCGGCAAAAGGCTGCGGCTGCAAGGTTTCGCGGTTTTGTTGCAGCCATTCGCCGTAGGGGTGCCGCTTAGCAATTCGCTGCTTGAGTTGCCAATTTTTGAGAATTTCCTTGGTTTGCAGGTCAACTGCAATCATTTGTCCTGGCCCCAAACGGCCTTTTTCGACAATATCTGCTTCGGGAATATCGACAACTCCGGCTTCGGAGGCCACAACTACCAAACCGTCTTTAGTAATGCAGTAGCGGGCCGGCCGCAAACCGTTGCGATCGAGCGTAGCACCTACTTGTTTGCCGTCGCTGAACACCAGCAGGGCCGGGCCGTCCCAAGGTTCTTGAATGCCGCTGTAATACTCGTAAAAATCGACAATTTCTGGATAGGGAGCCAAATCCGGCTGATTTTTGTAGGCTTCGGGCACCAAAATTGTCAGGGATTCTAGGGGGGTGCGGCCGGAGTGCACCAACAACTCCATCACGTTGTCCAAGTTTGCCGAATCGCTGCTTTCGGGATTGACAATTGGGTTAAACGTGTCGATATCAGCTTGACTCCAATTCGGGTGAGCTAAATTCGCTTGCCGCGCCTTCATCCAGGTAATATTGCCCAACAGCGTGTTAATTTCCCCGTTGTGTCCCAGCAAGCGCATCGGCTGGGCTAAGTGCCAGCGGGGCATGGTGTTGGTGCTGAAGCGCCGGTGATAGACGGCAAAGGAGCTTTTATAAGCGGGATTTTTCAGGTCTTGGTAAAATTCTGCCAGTACGGCCGATCGCACCATGCCTTTATAGACGATCGTGCGGCAGGAGAAAGAGCAAGTATAAAAGTCTTGGCGGGTGAAGTTGGGCCGATTTGACAGCGCGTGTCCGATCGTGCGGCGCGCCAAAAATAGATGTTTGTCGAGTTCGTCTCCGCCTAAGTGCGGTGAACTGACTATTACTTGTTCGATTTGAGGTTGATTTTCTAGCGCTTGCTCGCCCAAAACCGATGGTACAATGGGAACTTTGCGCCATCCCACAAGTTTCAGCCCGCGATCGGTCAGAACTTGCTCAACCACCTGCCGCGCTATAGTCGCTTGAAATTTATCTTGAGACAAAAACAGCATTCCCACGCCGCAGTTTTCCCGCGCCGGAGGCACAATTCCCTGTTCGGCGAACCAAGTATCCAGCAATTCCCAAGGAATCGCCGTCATTAAACCCGCACCATCCCCGGAATCCGAGTCAGCGCTGCAACCGCCACGATGTTCCAGACAAGTTAAAGCTGGCAGCGCTTTTTGAATAATCGAGTGGGTGGCTTCACCGCTTTGGTTGGCAATAAACCCCACACCGCAGGCATCTCTTTCTTCCACTAACCAGCTTTGGCCGGCGAATGGAGTTCCTCGCTCAGTCTGATGCACGTTTCTGTTTGGATCGATCGTGTTACCCATGTTGATTGAATGTTATTTCCGTGATTGTGTGGTGGATGCGTTTTTATAGCTCGGAGAGAGAAGGCTGCCGAGCGGTGGGAGCCTAGTAAACTTTAAAACAGCACATTGGAAGCTGATTGGATAAAAATTTACGTCGATGCTGCCTGTACTTAGCACTAAAACCCTGTTTGCAGATTTCACATTATCTCGCTCGCATCGCCTCGGAGATGTCTCCTAGAATACCCTGCTGTTAAAAAGCAGTGATTCTTTGGGAAATCGCCGCCCTGCAAATAAATACATTGCTGGCGATTCCCTACGGGATAGCTGCGCTTCACGAGTTTTTTGTGTGGGTTTTTCCTGAGTTCGGAAGGGTAGCCTTACGGACTCAGGTAGATAGTAACTTTAGCGTTATTTTGCTTGCTGCGCTGCTGAGTTGCTTTCGTCAGCGCCCGCAGACACAAAAGCCACCTGCCCGCTCAGTCGGTAGGTGCAATGTAGCAGCGCGGTTCACAACTGGTGAAACCGGTCTTATTGTGAAGTCAACTCTCAAGCTGCGAACATCAAGTTTATCAAAAAATTGATAAAATTTCACCCATTACAGTCAGAGTTTACGTGCAAGTCTTGTCAGCGATGTCCAGAACCCAGGCTAAGATGCCTAGCCCAAAAAGGTTGACAGTTTTCCACAAGCCTATTTTGGATTTTTTTACCCACAAAGTTTTGTCATCTCCAATCCGTTGGCATCGGAATTATTCATCTCTCTCTTCCCTTTCTCTGTATCCTCTGTGTTCTCTGCGGTTTAATCATTCCGATACCACCCGAATGGATATCACTCATCAATGCAGGCTATTTCAAGGATTTCTGACGCATTAGGAGCATCTGGTAGAGCCGGCGCCACCTTTTTAACCACGCCCCAAATGGATACTTGCTTGCTGACAGGATTCGGGGAAAGGCAAAAATTTTAGACCACAGTTCAAACTGCCAGATTGATTGAAGTAAACCTCAAACCTCAAACTCAACTCAACTAACGCTCACAAGCTTGTCCTTGGTAATTTTGTTTAGCTCAACCGTGAGCGTTTTTACAGATTTGATTGGCATGGGGAATATTTCATGCCTATCTTTTATAAAATAAAGTTAGTTAGCAGAAATAGTAAGACTGGAAAAATGTGCCGATGGTGATTACGCTCAATTTTGCATACAGGTAGACCGAAGCCAAGTGATATAAATCATGGTAATCCTATTGTATGAGAGATATAATTAAAATAACTTGACACTGATTAAAATGGCAGGGCTGTTGAGAAGTCACGCTTTTTTTGTAAGGAACATCTGAGATTAAATTAACCCCACACACTTGTATCAATGCGTGTTAATGACTCAGCAAATAGACCAAAATCTAAAGTAATTTTAGGTCAACGCTATCTCAAAACAAGTATACAAGCAAAAACAACCAAAATATTAAGTCTGGTTTGAAAAGGGCGGTTTCATAATTTGAGCTACAAAGTAGATTAAACTAAATATAGTTAATCAATAGCACGGCCGATAGAGCGAAAATAGTAGATATTAACTCTAAAAAGCTTCAGGCTTGACAGAAGCAATAGGAATAGGTAGGTATGGCTAGCATAACAAATATTTTTCGAGGATATCAGATTAACGAGCAAATATACGCAGGCAATCGAACTCTAGTTTATCGTGCCCGTCGGTCTTCCGATCAGCAGCCCGTAGTGATAAAACTGCTGCGAAATGACTTTCCCCGCTTCCACGAACTGGTTCACTTCCGCAATCAGTTTGTCATTACTAAAAACTTAGAGATACCCGGCACTGTCAAGGCATACAGCCTGGAGACTTACCATAACCAGTATGCTCTGGTGATGGAAGACTTTGGCGGAATTTCCTTATGTAGCTACCTCGCTAGTCTGGTGTTCGCCAGCAACGAACCTCTGGAAGGGTTGCCCATTAACGAGTTTCTTCCCATTGCCATTCAAATTGCCAACTCCCTCGATGGACTTTATCGCCACCACGTTATCCATAAAGACCTCAAACCCGCCAATATTCTAATTAACCCTGTCAGCAAACAAGTTAAGCTGATTGACTTCAGCATCGCTTCCCTGTTGCCGCGCCAAACCCAAGAAATTCAAAATCCCAACCTCCTTGAAGGCACTTTAGCTTACATATCTCCCGAACAAACTGGGCGAATGAACCGAGGCATTGATTACCGCACAGATTTCTACTCTCTGGGAGTTACATTCTACGAACTGCTGACGAGACAGTTGCCTTTCCAAAGCGAAGATCCGATAGAGTTAGTACACTGTCACCTTGCCAAGCAGCCTATTCCAGTCCATCACCTGAACACAAGCGTTCCATTGGTGCTGTCTGAAATTGTTAGCAAACTGATGGCGAAGAATGCTGAAGATAGGTATCAAAGTGCTCTAGGACTCAAGTTTGATTTGGAAACTTGTTTGTACCAGTGGCAAAAAACTGGAGAAATCGCCTCATTTAAACTAGGGCAGCGAGATTTGTGCGATCGCTTCATCATTCCCGAAAAATTATATGGTAGAGAGAACGAAGTATTCTCCCTACTGGCAGCCTTCGATCGCGTGAGTGCAGGAAGCGCGGAAATGATGCTGGTGGCTGGCTTCTCAGGTATTGGCAAAACCGCCGTCGTCAACGAAGTTCACAAACCGATTGTCGCAGCTAGAGGCTACTTCATCAAAGGCAAATTCGACCAATTTGGACGCACCCAACCATTCTCAGCTTTTGTACAAGCTTTTCGCGATTTAATGAAGCAATTGCTGAGCGAAACAGATGCTAAACTTGAACAGTGGAAGACTCAAATCCTGGCAGCATTGGGCGAGAATGCTCAGGTAATCGTTGAGGTAATTCCTGAACTAGAAGGGATTATCGGAGAGCAACCACCCGCACCAGAACTTTCGGGCAGTGCGGCCCACAATCGCTTCAATCGGTTACTTGAGAACTTCATTCAACTCTTCACAACCAAAGAACATCCCCTCGTCATTTTCTTAGATGACTTGCAATGGGCAGACTCAGCCTCATTAAAGTTGATTCAACTTTTGACGAGCGATCGCGATCGGCGGTATCTCTTTTTAATTGGAGCGTATCGAGATAACGAAGTCAGTCCGGTACACCCTTTAGTGTTGACATTATCCCACATTCAACAAACGGGAGCTACTGTAAACACAATTACCCTCGCGCCGCTCGATCGCTCGGAGTTGAATTGTCTGATTGCCGATACCTTAGCTTGTTCTACAGCATTGGCTCTGCCTTTGACAGAACTCGTTTATCAGAAAACCCAAGGCAATCCCTTTTTCAGCACACAATTCCTCAAATCTTTGCATGAAGATGGGATAATTGAATTTAATTTTGAAGCTCGGTATTGGCAGTGCGATATCGCTAGAGTGCGAACCTTGGCACTAACGGATGATGTAGTAGAATTCATGGCACTTCAGTTGCGAAAGTTGCCAATCAGGACACAGGAAGTTTTAAAGTTAGCTGCTTGTATTGGCAATCAGTTCGATTTGGCTACCTTAGCAATTGTTGATGAAAATTCGCAAACAGCCACAGCAACAGCTTTGTGGAAAGCACTGCAAGAAGGGTTGATTTTACCAGTTAGCGATGTTTATAAATTTTATCAACAATGTAGTAAAGACTTAGCTGAACCAGCCGGCAGGCAAGAGACCACTGACTTATTAACGAGCAATGAACAATTAGCGAAATACAAGTTTTTGCATGACCGCGTACAACAGGCTGCCTATTCTCTCATTCCCGAAGACCAAAAACGCTCGACCCATTTAAAGATAGGGCAACTGCTGTTTAAGGAAACATCGGAAGTCGAGCGGGAAGAAAGAATTTTTGAAATGGTCAACCATTTGAATATGGCGATTAAGCTGGTTAGCGATCGCGTGCAACGGGAAGAATTTGCCCAGTTAAATCTAGTAGCTGGACAAAAAGCAAAAGCCGCAACAGCGTATGCGACAGCCTTTGAGTGCTTGAGTAACGGAATTGAATTATTAGCAATGGATTGTTGGGACAGCCAGTACCAACTCACCTTAAACCTATATGAGGAAGCAGTTGAAGCGGCATTCCTGAGCGGTGAATTTGAACAAATGGATCGATGGGTGCAAATCGTGTTGCAGCAAGCCCGAACCTCTCTGGATACTGTGAAAGTTTATACAGTGCGAATTCAAAGTTACATCGCTCAGAATAATTTACCCTTAGCAGAACAGACGGCGCTGATTGTTCTCAAACAACTGGGCGTGGAATTTCCAGAGAATCCCAGCCCGGAAAAGGTTCAGCAAACCCAGGATGAAACAAAACGCAAGTTCGCCAGCCACACGTTGGAAGAATTGATTAATCTTCCAGAGATGACCGACTCCTATTATCTAGCAGCCCTGCGAATTTTAGGCACGGTTGTGTCGGCTTCTTATCAGTCTGCATCTAAATTATTCCCGCTGATTGTTTGCAAGCCAATAGAACTATCTCTCACTTATGGAAATGCACCTACATCTGCTTTTAGTTATGCTTGGTATGGTTTAATTCATGCAGGAACAGGAGGGGATATTGATATCGGCTATCAATCAGGTGAGGTAGCTTTAGGTCTGCTAGATAATGTGAAAAGCAAAGAGTTAAAAACTAAAACCTACAATCTTGTTTATGGCTATGTCCGGCATTGGAAACGCTACCCCCAAGATTCTTTGCCATTTTTATTAGAAGCCCATCAAATTGCCCTAGAAGCAGGAGAATTAGAATATGCTGCCTATGGACTTTACAATTATACGGCGCTTTCTTTCTCTATGGGCAGAGACTTGGCGGAAATGGAGCGGGAGACAGAAACCTTCGATCGCGCTATTCATCAGATTCGTCAGGGAAACGCACTCAGTTTCGTGAAAATTTTTCGGCAGGCTGTTTTGAACTTGCGAGGCAAAACCGATAACCCCTGCCGTTTGGTTGGGGAAGCTTATGATGAAGACATCATGATACCGCAGCATCAAGCTAATAACGTGCAGTATGCGATTTGCAGCGTTTATCTCAACAAGTTGATTCTCGGTTATTTGTTTGAAAACTATCAACAAGCGCTGGAAAATGCCGTGCTAGCAGAGCAATATTCGGATGCTCTAACCGCAGGGCTTCAGTATTCGCTGATTTATTTCTATGGGTCTCTAACGTACTTAGCGGTGTATGCCGAGGCTGATGTGGAAAAACAAGCTGCACTCCTAGAAAAAGTAGCAGTAAATCAGGCAAAAAGCAAGCGATGGGCGGAGTATGCCCCTATGAATCACTTGCATAAGTTCTATTTGGTCGAGGCAGAGCGATATCGCGTTTTAGGACAGCAAGTTGAGGCGATGGATTTTTACGATCGCGCGATCGCTCTGGCTAAAGAAAACAAATACCTCAATGAAGAAGCTTTGGCAAATGAGCTGGCTGCAAAATTTTATTTACAATGGGGTAAAGAAAAAATTGCTCAACTTTATCTAATTGATGCCTACTATGCCTACTCTCGTTGGGGAGCTAAAGCGAAGATTGACGACATAGAACAACGCTATTCTCAATTGCTTGCTCCTATTTTGCAACATAATCAAGTTCGTTTTTTCGATGCAGTGACTACCTCCCATGACACCTCATCTTCTAGCAAAAACCAAACAATTACTGGAAGTACGAGTACCACAGTAATAGATTTACCAACGGTTATCAAAGCTTATCAAGCTTTGTCTAGCGAAATTAAGCTGGAACAATTGCTCACTACCCTGATGGAAGTAGCGATTCAGAATGCAGGGGCTCAAACAGGAGTATTGATTTTGAAAGAAGAGGACAACTGGACAATCGCCGTCCACTGTAGCCCTCGCCAAGGCTGTCTTCTGCAAGAAACTATTGGGATAGAGGAGAGCGAAGCAATTCCTCAGACTGTGATTAATTACGTCAAACGCACGCAAAAAACTTTAGTTTTCGATGATGTCAAGACTGAATTAATATTTACTTCTGACCCCTATATCAAGCAGCACCAACCTAAGAGCATCCTATGTACTCCGATTACCCATCAAGGCAAAATGATGGCAATTCTGTATTTGGAAAATAATCTGACGACGGGGGCATTCACTGGCGATCGCGTCGCTCTGCTTAACATCCTCTGCTCCCAAGCTGCCATCTCGCTGGAAAACGCCCGCTTATATCAGCAATCTCAACAGCTTTATCAAAAATCTCAGGATTATGCCCAAAAACTGGAGCAGTCTATCCAGGCTCTCAAACAGATGCAACTGCAATTGGTGCAGGGTGAGAAAATGTCTGCTCTGGGAAATTTAGTCGCTGGTGTAGCCCACGAAATTAACAATCCCGTAGGCTTTATCGCCGGCAACTTGCAACCTGCTCAAGACTACGTGGGGGATTTATTCAATTTGATTGATTTGTATCAAGAAAAATTTCCAAATCCGGGAGGGGAAATAGAAGCAGAAATAGAGGATATGGACTTGGAGTATTTGCGAGAAGATTTGCCCAAATTGATTGGCTCGATGAAGGAAGGAGTTGAGCGCATTCGCAATATCAGTACGAGTTTGAGAACGTTTTCTAGGGCGGATAGCGATCGACCAGTTTCTTTCAATATTCATGATGGACTCGAAAGCACTCTGCTAATTCTCAAGCACCGTTTAAAAGCCAGCGAGTTCCGCCCTGCCATTGAAATTGTGAGAGAATATGGTAACTTGCCCCTAGTAAAATGCTTTCCCGGACAGTTGAACCAGGTATTTATGAACGTACTCGCTAATGCCATTGACGCTCTGGAGGAGTCAAATAAGGGGCGGAGTTTTAGTGAAATTAAAGCCCTGCCTAATCAAATCACGGTTCAAACTGTTCTGAGTGAAGACAACAATCAGGTTTTGATTCGCATTAAGGATAATGGAGTAGGGATGTCGCCCGAAGTCAAGGAAAACATCTTTAACCACTTATTTACAACCAAGCCTGTGGGTCAAGGCACTGGATTAGGATTGTCGATCGCCCATCAAATTGTTGTGGAAAAACATGGAGGTACGTTACTCGTGAATTCTTCTTTGGGGCAGGGTTCGGAGTTTGTGATTGGTATTCCGGGGTGAGCAGTTTGTAGTAGGGATCTAGCGTAATTATTGCGATCGCCAAAAATATCGGATTTAGTAAGAAGAAACATACGGATTTTCCGGGTTCCTAAATTCCCATGCGTTTAGAAGTGAAATTGTGAGTTGTAAGCTGTGAAACGTAATTTTTTCTATTGGCGTCTAATATTGTCAGTCTCGATTTTACCCGTACTGGCGATCGTCCCGTCTTTAGTGTGGAATCAACCCGCAAGAGCACAAGAGGGGGAGAGGGCTGGGTTGATTCATGCTTCGAGAGCCCGCCAGGGAATTCATTCCCTGGCTGATAGCGAAAGTCGGTTGAAACTCACATCTTGCACCATTCTCAAGAACAGGCAAGATGCCTGTTCCACAAAGAGTGAATTTTCTTGTGGAACAGGCAT
>NZ_JAUBOX010000106.1:0-21617 GCF_036700445.1 Microcoleus sp. T3_B1 | reverse complement strand
TCCTCTCTGTATTCTCTCCCTCTGCGTTCTCTGCGCCCTCTGCGGTTAAATCATTCCGATACAACCGGAAACGATATTACAGGTTTTTTACTTCCTGCTGTAGGGTGAAGCTTTCGGGTGCTTTAGCTGCTATCCTTCCTGGATTCAGGCGGGGTCAAAAACTCCGTTTCTAGGTTAACGTCGATCGCTCCCAACGAAGATTTTGCGTAGAAACCTGGTTTTGTTGAGTCCAGGATTATTTTTGACCAAGAATTTCAAAGGTGGTACCCGCCACGTGATTTATCCGTGGAATCAATCCAAAATCTCAAATCTAAAATCCTCAAGCCCCCGAATTTATCTCGCGCAAGTCAATCCAAAATCTAAAATCTAAAATCTAAAATCGAATGACTTCGGATATCAATCCTGTGAAAAGTTTGCGGAAAATGCGGAATATGCGGGCTGGCTACCGTAGTTTGTATTATCGCACTCAGACAGCAATTCGCCAGTGCAGACCCTGTTCGATCGCACTCAAAAGCTCGAATCCACAAACAATTTGCCTGCGACGGTCCGGTTTCTACCCCAGCTTGTAGGGTAAACCCCACCAGTCAAGCAGATATCATCAATGCTTGAATAAAAATTAAAGAACCTTTAGTTCTAATTTAATTACAGTAGGTGCTAAAAATGCAAAACCATAATTATAACTCTCGCTCTAACTCCAACCAAATCAATACTATGTCAACCCAAAATATGCCTGCATCTCAGCGTTCTCGCACTTTTGCTTTCCCTAAAAAACTTGCTTTTTTATCCCTCATTTTGCTCGGTTCCACCGCAACTGTTGGGTGCAACGCCCTAACTTCTCAAGTTCCTGGAAGTTCTAACGCCATCAAAGCTGAACCGGCAAGTGCAGCGCCAATCTCAGCATTGCCTGCAAATATACTGCCATCTCAAGACTCTAATTTTGTCACTAAAGTTGTGCAGGAAGTCGGCCCGGCAGTGGTGCGGATCAATTCGTCTCGCACCGTGACGAACCAAGTTCCAGATGAGATCCCCGAGCAATTCCGCCGCTTCTTCGGTTCGGAATCTCCCATTCAACCGGGAAATCGGGTAGAAAGGGGCTCCGGTTCGGGTTTTGTTTTTGGTTCTGATGGCCGCATTTTGACTAACGCTCACGTCGTTAACGGGGCGGATACGGTGACGGTAAAACTGAAGGATGGCCGCGAATTTGTCGGTAAAGTTTTAGGCGTAGATACAGTTACTGATGTGGCTGTTGTTAAAATAGAAGCTAACAATTTGCCTGTGGTGAGTTTGGGCAAATCTGAAGAGTTACAGCCGGGAGAATGGGCGATCGCGATCGGCAATCCCCTCGGTTTGGACAATACTGTGACTGTGGGCATTATTAGCGCTACAGGCCGTTCTAGCGCCGATGTCGGTGTTCCCGACAAGCGCGTCAGCTTTATTCAAACCGACGCTGCGATTAATCCCGGCAATTCTGGTGGCCCGCTGCTGAACCAGCGCGGTCAAGTTATCGGCATGAATACGGCGATTATTCAAGGCGCTCAAGGATTGGGTTTTGCTATTCCGATCGATCGAGCACAACAAATTGCCGACCAATTAGTAACAGTAGGAAAAGCCGAACATCCTTATCTCGGCGTTCGGATGTTGAGCATTACTCCCGAAGTCAAGGCAGAATTCAATAAAAATCCCAACACCAAATTGAGGCTGACTGAAGATAAAGGCGTGTTAGTTTTGGGAGTTGCGAAAAATTCTCCGGCGGCACAAGCTGGAGTTCGCCTTGCCGATGTGATCAAGAAAATCAACGGTAAAGAAGTAACTGATGCTGGCAGCGTACAGCAAATTGTCGAGAAAAGTACAGTGGGCAGCGATCTGCAGCTTGAATTGAGCCGCGGCGGACAACCTGTTACTGTGGCGGTGAAAGCGGGTGCTTTTCCAGCGGATCAGGAGCGGTAGAATTGTTGATTGAAACTTAGATATTGCACCATTCTCAATTAGCATTTTATGAACAGGCAAGATGCCTGTTCCACAAGAAAATTAATCTCTTGTGGAACGGGCATCTTGCCCGTTTTTGAGAATGCTGCAAGAGGTGAGTTTTAATCGGCTTGGTCTGTGAGACGGGGTTTAATCCCCCGTCGGGATGTGGGGGGTACTCATTGTTACCATAATTTATAGAAATCGAACATGAAAACCCCGTGACTTTAGTCCGGGGATGAAAGGGAGAAGGAGGCTTTAGCTTCCCAGTATCTTTCATTAGATATTAGGATTGCAACTTAGGATACAACTCTGTAAAGTCTTGTAAACACTTTGATGATATTAAGCTAGTGCTGTTAGCATAAGAAGAACGTGATGAGGTCGAAGTCATGCTAGTTTTTGAATTCAAAGCATACGGTAAAAAGCAGCAATTCGATGCTGTAGATGAAGCAATTAGAACAGTGCAGTTCATCCGTAACAAAGCATTGCGCTTTTGGATGGAAAACCAAAAAGTCAACAAATATGACTTGAATAAGTACAGCGCTGTTTTAGCTAAAGAGTTTCCGTTTTGCGATGAATTGAATAGCATGGCTCGACAATCAAGCGCCGAAAGAGCGTGGTCGGCAATCGCCCGCTTCTACGACAACTGTAAAAAGAAAATTCCCGGGAAAAAGGGATTTCCGCAATTCCAGAAAGACAACCGCTCAGTCGAATACAAAACGACCGGGTGGCGTCTAGCGACAGACCGGAAATCTATCACTTTTACAGATAAGAATGGAATCGGGAAACTCAAATTAAAAGGAACGCGAGACTTACATTTCTATCAGCTTAGCCAAATTAAGCGAGTGCGCTTAGTCAAACGAGCCGATGGATACTACATCCAGTTTTGCGTTCAAGTTGACCGTTCCGAGAAGATTGAAGTTACAGGTAATGCTATTGGATTAGACGTGGGGCTCAAAGAGTTCTACACAGACTCTAATGGTGTTACAGTCGAAAATCCGCGTTTTCTGGGCAAAGGAGAGCGCCGACTAAAGAAAGCCCAAAGGCGGCTTTCAAAGCGAGTCAAAGGTTCAGAAAATAGAAAAAAAGCTAGGGTAATTCTAGGAAAACGCCACCTCAAAATAAGTAGACAGCGTAAAGATTTTGCTGTGAAATTAGCAAGATGCGTCATCCAGTCAAACGACTGTGTAGTCTATGAAGATTTGAGAATCAAAAACATGGTGAAGAATCACTGCTTAGCTAAATCGATTAACGACGCATCTTGGTATATGTTTCGAGTGTGGATGGAATATTTCGGTAAAGTATTCGGAAGGATTACAATTGCCGTGCCAGCCCACGGGACGAGTCAAGAATGTTCTAGCTGCGGAACCATTGTTAAGAAAAGTCTATCAACGCGAACTCACGCTTGTCGGTGTGGATGTGTATTAGATCGCGATCACAACGCAGGTAGAAATATCCTAAGTCGGGGATTGAGTACGGCGGGGCACGTCGGAACTTGGATCTTAGATCCGAACGCTTGTGGAGAGTTGACCGCTACCGATGTTGAAGTAATTCTGCATCGGCAAGTCGATTCTGCGAATCAAGAATCCCCTCGGCTTTAGCCAGGGGAGTGTCAAGTGGACAGTACCTGCATTGACTGCGATACTTGTCGGTGGATGGCACCTGAAGTATTTACTCAAGCGGGAGAACAGTCGGCAGTTTACCACCAGCCAACTAATGACACTGAAGAAATGCGATCGCTCGCGGCTCTTTTGTCTTGTCCCACAAGTTCGATAGGGACTGTAGAAAAACCCAAAAGGATCAAAGAAGCCCAGCAACTGTTACCCGCACTCGTAGCAGAAAATGTCTATCACTGCGGCTACCACTCAGAGAATTCCTACGCTGCAGCCAGCTATTTAATTGTCCGCCCTGAAGGAAACATTTTAGTTGATTCTCCCCGTTTTGTGCCGCCGCTAGTCAAAAACATAGAAGCAATGGGCGGCATTCGCTATATGTACTTGACTCACCGCGATGATGTCGCAGATCATCAACAATACCGCGATCATTTTGGGTGCGATCGCATCATTCATTATGACGAAATTAACGCTGATACTTGCCGTGTAGAAATGCAATTGTCGCCCACCGAACCGTATCAACTAGCAGATGATTTGTTGATTATATCGGTGCCAGGTCACACGAAAGGTCACACAGTTTTGCTTTACAATAACAAGTTTTTGTTCACCGGCGATCATCTTGCTTGGTCGGAAAGTTTGCAGCAGCTAGTTGGCTTTCACGATGTCTGTTGGTATTCTTGGCCGGAACAAATCAAATCTATGCAGAATTTGGCTAATTACTCGTTTGAATGGGTGTTGCCGGGACATGGCCGCAGGTATAATGCCGATCGACAAACAATGAGCAATCAAATGCAAAAGTGTATTGCTTGGATGCTCGATGCTTAGTGCGATCGGGTTCATAACTCCGACCCAGCCAGATTCATTTGACCTCGGTAGCCTGTGAAAATCCGACTGCCATCTTTTAGAATATGAATCTCCATCCGATCGCTCGCCCATTCCTATCTCTCTTCTCGACATCTGCGTGAATCAGCGTCAATCCCTTATCATCTGCGGCTCGATAAATTCTCTTTTTTTCACCGCAGATGAGGGCAGATAAACACAGATTAACGCAGATGAATCCCTCTGAATAGACTTAGCGAATGACTGCTAATCAGCTCAAGCAAGCTGCCAGATCGGCATCAGGGGTGGTAATGGCCTGCAAGTTATATTTCTCCGACAGAAGCTTGAAGACATTGGGAGAAATAAACGCCGGTAATGTCGGCCCTAGACGAATGTTTTTAATCCCCAAATGCAAGAGAGTTAGCAAGACGGCTACTGCCTTTTGTTCATACCACGACAGAATCATGGAAAGGGGTATATCGTTGACACCTACCTCAAAGGCATTGGCTAGGGCTACAGCAATCTGAATCGCTGAGTAGGCATCGTTGCACTGACCAACATCCATCAGGCGGGGTAGTCCGTCAATGTCGCCCATTTGTCGATCGAAGAAGCGAAACTTACCGCAAGCTAGGGTGAGCACGACACAATCATCAGGCACTTTTTCTACGAACTCGGTGTAGTAGTTGCGATCGGGTTTGGCTCCATCACAGCCCCCTACCAGGAAGAAATGGCGGATTTTACGCTGTTTCACAGCCTCAATGATTTTATCTGCCACCCCTAGGACTGTATTGTGAGCAAAACCAACTGTGACTTCCCTGGGGGGTGCATCTTCGGTAAAGCCGGGAAGTGCCAGTGCTTTCTCAATAACGGGAGTAAAATCGGGTGTGCCATTGTCGATCTCACTCAAGTTAATCAGACCCGGATAGCCGACGGGGCCAACGCTAAAGAGTTTATTTTCATAATAGGAATGGGTTGGCATTAAGCAGTTGGTCGTAATCACGATCGCACCGGGGAACTTGCCAAAATCCTTGGTTTGGTTCTGCCAAGCAGTGCCGTAGTGACCGTATAGATGGGGGTACTGCTGTTTTAGTTTGGGATAGCCGTGGGCTGGTAGAAGTTCGCCGTGGGTGTAAACAGTAATTCCAGTGTCTGCTGTTTGCTTGAGTAAGCCTTCGAGTTGTTTGATGTCATGTCCTGAAACCAGAATCGCCTTCCCTTGCCGTGGATTGAGGGGAACAGGCGTGGGAATTGGATGCCCATAGGTACCGGTATGTCCGGCATCCAATAGTTCCATAGAGCGCAGATTAATGGCTCCCACCTCAAGAGCAAGATCCACCCACTCCTGCAAGCTCAAGGTCTGGTTATCGAGGGCGACAAGTGCCTCATAAATGAAACGATACACCCGCTCGTCTTCCTGGCCCACTTCGTAGGCGTGGAAGGTGTAGGAGGCAAGACCCTTAACCCCATATAGCACTGTGAGTTTGAGTGAGAAAATATCCACATTCGAGGCAGACTGACTGAGGAACTGGAGGGAAATCTGCTCACCCTGCTCAACCAGGCTCTCCTCAAAGTTGGGTTCAAAGTCGGAAATTGCAGCCCAGGTGGGTGGAGTGTCTGTTGCTTGCTGCACTTGAGCCTTGAGGTTGGCGCGATGGGCGATCGCTTCTTGGAGATACTCAACAAACCGCTTTTCGGAAAAGTTGACATTCGTCATCGTGGCAAAGATCGTTTCGCAGGTGAAGACATCCACTGCATGAGTATCAATGCCTAACTCCTTTGCTTTTAGGGCAATCGGAGCCAACCCGCGCAGATAATAAATCAGCAAATCTTGGATAGCATTCACCTGGGGACTTTTCCCACAAGCACCAAACTGATGGCATCCTTGTCCGCTTGCTGTTTGTTCGCATTGTTCACAGAACATTGATTTTTTCCTTGTTGAATTGGTTAGAATTTACGCAACAACTCGGTTATGAAAGTATTTATCCGTCTCTGACTATGTTAACAAATCTGAGTTAACTCACATCTTGTAGCATTCTCAAGAACGGGCTCTCCGGCCCGTTCCACAAAGAGTGAATTTTGTTGTGGAACAGGCCGAAAAGCCTGTTCCTAAACAAGTAATTGAGAAGGGTGCAACATCTCAGAGTTAACAAATCTGACGCTGATTCATAGGGACTTGGAAAACCGTTTGCTTGAGTGGCGGATGAGATAGCTATCAAACACGGATGCAATATTGCGAATTAGCAAGCGGCCGATCGCCGTTACTTCAATGCCATCGCCCCAACGTTTGATTAACCCATCGGCTTCTAAGGCATCAAGTTGTGGCAAAACCTGAGCGAAATAGTCATTAAAATCGAGATCGAAGCCGAGATGGTATTTTTCTTCCAAATCTTGCACCGACAGTTGGAATTGACACATTAATTCCATAATTACTGTGCGCCGAATCAGATCGTCCTGATTAAGTATAACACCTTTTTCGATCGGCAATTCCTTCCCATCGATCGCCCGATAAAAATCTTGCAATCGCTTGTGGTTTTGGGTATACACATCCTGCAACATACTGATGGAAGTCATGCCAAAGCCCAACAGATCCGATTCGGGCTTAGTGGTATAACCCTGAAAATTACGATGTAGTTGCCCAGCTTGTTGCGCGATAGCTAGTTCATCATTAGGCTTAGCAAAGTGATCCATACCAATAAACACATAGCCATTTTGCGTCAGTTGGTCGATCGTACTTTGCAGAATTTTCAGCTTTTCGCCCGCAGTCGGCAAAGCAGATTCTGGCATTCGTTTCTGAACCGGTTTGAGCCAGGGAACATAGGCAAAATTAAAGACAGCAATGCGATCGGGATTTAATTGCAAGGTCTTCTTTACTGTGTCCTGGAATGTTGCTTGTGTCTGGAAAGGTAAGCCGTAAATCAAATCCACATTGACACTTTCAAACCCAGCTTCCCGCATCCAATCCATCACATCAAACAACATCGCTTCGGGCTGCACCCGATTGATCGCTTCCTGCACGATGGGATTAAAGTCTTGAATGCCAAAGCTAATGCGATTGAATCCTAATTGTCGCAAAAATAGAATATATTCGCGATCGATATAGCTAGGATTGACTTCGATCGATATTTCTGCAGCGTCATCGAACCGAAAATATCGATTTAACTGGTTCCAGAGACACTCTACCTGACTGCGATCGAGATAGTTGGGCGTGCCGCCGCCCCAGTGCAACTGATGCACCAGCCGATCGGCATCCACCAAACTGGCAACTTGGCGAATTTGGCGATCGAGATAGCCTAAATAGGGTTCTACCACCTCCTTGCGCTGGGTAATGATGGTATTGCAGCCGCAGAAATAACAGGGCGTTTCACAAAAGGGGATGTGGCAGTAAAGCGATAAGGGGGTTTGTTTGTGATTGCCGACGGCGATCGCGGTTTTAAATGCGTGGCGATCGAAATCAGTGCTTAATTCTGTGGCGGGTGGATAGCTGGTATAGCGAGGTAAAGGCTGGTTGTATTTATTCAACAATGCAGCATCAAATTCAACCGTTTGTGATAACTGTTTCATTAACTAATGTATCCTTCTGTTGTTGTGTAAATTCAGAACCCCGGCATATTTTAGAGATAGGATCGATCTTGTTTTCCTTGGGCGAGTTATTTTGCGACAGATTCTCGCTTGGCATGAGGGCTGCGGCCTTCTGTGCTACCGGGGCGATCTTGCCGAGTCAGCAAATCAAAGGTATGGTCTCCAATCGCCGCTTTCACATCGGCTTCGAGTTCGTGCATTACATCCTGGTTAAGGGTAAATGCCGTATTTGCTTCGGCGACAATTCGCTCGATCGTGTCAGCATCCACCGGAAACTCATCAAAGGTTTGGCGATAGCGTTCCTTAAATACTCGCCTTGCTTCTGGTGTCGAGATTTGGGAAAATTCATAGAAATTTGTTCCCTGATCCGGCGGCAGAGACAACGCCGATCGAATCACATTTTTCAAGCTTTGTCCGCCGGATAAATCACCCATGTAGCGGGTGTAGGCATGGGCAATCAGCAGGACTGGATCGGTTGCTGAGAGGGTTTGAATGCGATCGCGATACACAGAACCCGCTGGCGAAGCCGTAATTTCCTCCCGCCAATTTTCACCGTAATAAAAAGCTAGATCGCAAGCCAGATTCTCAGTGCGATTTAACTCCGGGAAATAGAGGGTTCCGATAATCGGGTGGTTGACATGGTTCTGCAAAGCCGTTTCTAAGGCGCTGTAAACAAAGTACAAATCGGCAAATAGTTTACGCAAAGGTTCCCGTTCCACAATGCCTTTGATAAAGCATTTCATAAATGCCGTATTTTCGGCTGTGGTGTGGGATTGCATCGTGCCTTCTCTGAGGCGTGTCGATAGATTAGTCATGGCAATATCTCCTAATTAATAGCGGTTCTGGACGATTCAGCATTAATCGAAGGCAGTAAATAAAGGCGCAACAACTGCCACGCGATCGCAGCAATCCAGGGTAATTTTTGGCAAAATTGGATGGCGGCAGGGCGCTGGTTAGTTGAGATTTCTGCTAGCTTCTGATTGGCGATCGCACATCGATCCAAACGGGGAAAGAATTCTGGATGGTGGGTATCTAAAATACTGGGAAACGCCCGTTTTGCTGTTTCATTGGTGTGATGAATCACCTGCTTGTTATATTCATCGGGGTCGATGCCGATGGAGTCATAAAATGTGGAGCGTTCCAACACCGTCATTGTATGGGTGGCAAACACCGTCAGTAGGAAAAAGCGCGCCCAGAGTCTTGCCTTCCAGTTATTCCAAAGCTTAGGCTGCGATCGCAACAAAGCCTTAAAGAAATCCCCATGCCGATTTTCGTCTTGGCACCAATTCTCGAAGTAGCGAAACAGGGGATAAATTTGATGTTCGGGATGTTTTTCGAGATGGCGATACACCAAAATATAGCGCCAGTAGCCAATTTTTTCCGACAGATAAACAGTATAAATTACCCATTCTGGAGGGAAGAATGTGTAGGTACGATTTTTTGTTAAATAGCCCAGATCGAGAGACAACCCAAAATCTGCCATCGCCTTATTCAAGAAACCGGCATGACGCGCTTCATCCCGTGCCAGTAAGCTAAAGGCTTCCGATAACAACGGTTGGCGATTCTTAAGTTTGCGGGAGAGTTCTTTGAACAACAGAAAACCCGAAAATTCTGAGGTACAGGATCGCTCTAGAAAGTCAATAAATGCCTTTCGCGTTTCGCCATCAATGTTGTCCCAGCATTGCTCAAACTCTTGATTTCGGACAAAATGGTGGCGGTTATAGTCCGCGCGCAATTCTGCTACAACTGCTTCTAATTCCGCTTGTTGCCCGGACAGATCCATTTCGGCAACGGCATCAAAATTGGTGGTGTAAAAGCGGGGTGTTAACAGGGTTTCTTGAACAGGTGCTTTAATGCTGGATGGGAGACCAGCAGACTCCGATTTACTAATTGAACTGACCATAGGAGTGGAGAGTGGATTGTTCGGAATTGATGACTGTGCACCACATTGCCTTAATCCGCGATCGCCCACAAGTCAGTTACCAGTGGTATCCTATAGTTACTTTAGGTAAAGCATTGAAGCCAATAGGACGCTTGAGCCATTTCTAAAGAAATATGGAAATTATCGTGAAGGCAACTGTGCAGGGAGTTTATGGTGGAAGCGAGTCAGTGCGTAGAGGTTAAATGTCCGATTCAATTTGTGCTGGATTTGTTGGACAATAAATGGTCAATTTTGGTTCTACGCGAACTGTTTGGAGGCGCGAGGCGTCCCCACGAATTACTCACGGCACTCCCTGGCATCAGCACCAAAACCCTCACCCAACGCCTACGAGAGTTGGAATCTCAAGGGTTAGTTGATCGGCGTGTTTATGCCGAGATTCCGCCCCGCGTAGAATATTCCCTCACGCCCAAGGGTCGCCAAATTCAACCGGTGATGGTAGCCCTGCATCAAGTAGGATCGCAGTGGCTGGGACAGGAGAGTTGCATTTGTCCACTAACACACTCGGATGCTAAGGACGATCGCAGGAACGCTTCAGGTCTAATTTCAGATTAAAAATGTCAGAATTATTCCTCTCTCTCTTCTCTTCCTCAGTGTCCTCTGCGCCCTCTGCGGTTTAATCATTCCGGTTCTGGCGGGCGAATTCCGTGGCTTAAGTTAAGTCCGCTAAGAATTAGCCTTGGGAATAGCCACCAAAGTCATAGAATTAGCGGGATAAGTTGCCTGGAATCCAGTATCACTGACATTTAAATCGCTCTGACGGACGATCGCCTGCAAATTGGCCTCGCTGTAAGTGTAAAATTCAGCTTTACCCGCCGATTTAAATCCTTTCAAACTCAAGTTGCTAGTCAAATTTTTGTTGGTTTTATTAATAATTACCAGCGTCAGAGTACCATCACTGCTGCGATCGGCTCCGTAAATTGACAAAAGTCCTTGATCTGTGCTACCCGATCGCACCCAAGTATCGCCATACTTACCGCCTTTTCCGTCATAATTCATGTACATTCGGAAAGCATAGGCCCCCGGTTCCGAAGACTTAGGAGGCCCCCACAGCGTCGCTAAATCCACTTGTTCCCGCCCAAAAATCCCCAGTACGTCGGCTTGGGCTAAGGCGCCGTTAATCGACTCTAAACCGCCCCAATTGTATTCAGTAATCGCGACTTTTGTACCTGGATAATCTTGATTTACCCACTCTCGAAACCGGGGGATAATTGTTAGGGGTGGATTGTATTTACCAATCCAACTTTCATCAGTATAGGTAGCATCCCATAGAGAACGAGTCGATCGCAGTCGCAGCGCTTGGGTGTTGGCATCGCCGGCGGGACAATTGGCCAAACAGGTATCGTCCGCCGAAGGATAGTAGTGTTCGTCGAAATAGTCGAGAATCCGAACACCTTTTTGCTTTTCATAAGCGCGCATTTGTTGCAAGTACCACCGCGCAAACCAGACACCGCCGTGCTTTTCGCGATCGCCCTTAACCCCCGAATCCACATAGACAGGCCAGCCAAAATCCGACGGGCCGAGTACCTTAGCAGTTGGATCTGTAGCTTTTACCATTGAGGCATATTGGTAAGTGCGATCGCGCAATTCCTCGTAACTCGTCGCTTCTGGATGAACATCGCGGTGAGTATTTCCCCAGCCGCTTGGTTCATTGTCCATTTGATAAATTTGCACGCCGCCCTTAGCAGCAGTACCGTGGGTTTTAATTAAGTGTTGAACCCAAGCTTTTTGAAATGCTGGGTCGCTAATAATACTGACATCAAGGCGATTATTATCAGTTATCAAAGTACCGTCGGGACGCTTACCGTTGCCGCATTTATCACCTTCTGGAAAAATGTAGGGATTTGTTTTTTCTTGTGGCCCGTATTTGGATACTCTAAACCCGCAGTTCCAAGTGCTAAATTTATTTACATAGCCAATCATCGGAATTGTAACGATGCTTTTGCTGCCGTTTTGGCGGTTGATTTTGACAATTTTATCTATAGAATCACCGGGAACAGGATTTTTCTTGTCGCCGCCACCCACGAAAAAGAAGTCATCGCCGCTGTTGGAAGAATCGACTAACCAGTTGTAGCGGCTGGTGTGATTGGCCCCCCAGCGTTCTACTGGAATTCGTAACTCTTTGGCGATTGTGGGATCTAGGGCATAATCATTCATACCATAGATGTCAGGACTGATGGAATGTCGATCGGCTGTCACATCAACAGATAAGGTGGGATTGACTGTTTGGGCTATGCCGTTTTTGAAGTAAACTGTTGTGGAGGCAATTGCCAAAGCGGCGATTAAAGCTAACAAAAATAGGACAAGCCAACGAGGTTTATTTTCGGGAAACTGCCACAAAAATCGTGCATTCATTAATTTATGGTAGAGTATTTAATAGGGCTTGTTTATAATCTACTGCACTTTTGTAATAAATTTCAGGATTGTCGATTAAAGCGCGATCGATAACTGCGGCTAGCGGTTGAGGAATCGAGGAAGTGCGATCGCGAATAGGAACTGCATCATTATCCAAAACAGCACGAAACGGGTCTAATCCTGCAAAATTGCGAGGCGAATATCCCGTAATCATCACGTACAAACAAGCCGCCGCCGCCCACACATCAACCTCCGGTTTCGCATACTTATAATCAAGCACTTGCTGTCGCGGCATAAAATACGGCGTACCGACAGCATTACCAGTCATCGTTTGGCCGCTTAAACCCGCTTGATCGAAAGCTTTTGCTAACCCATAATCCCCAATCTTAGCAACTTGTTTCCCACCCACATTCGCCAGAAAAATATTCCCCGGCTTCAAATCCCGGTGAATCAAACCCCGTCCCTTTGCAAAACTACCATCAGCCAATCTGACATTGGGAATTTCCGCATTATGAGTGTAAGTCAAACCATCTAAAACTTGCACAATAATAGCCACAGCCTCATCAATCGGCAAAGTGCTGACACCGCGTTTTGCCATCAAATCAACAACACTACCGCCCTCGCAGTATTCCATCGTGAAAAAGAAAGTTTCATCAGCATAACCAGACTCTTTAAATCCTACCACATTCGGATGCTTCAAACATTTAGTATTATCAACTTCCCGCAAAAACCAATTCACAGCCCGCTGATTCGCAGCAACTTTTGGTAACATCACTTTCAGGGCGACTTCTTCATTTGTTTGTTTATGTCGCGCCAAATAAACCAAACTAAAACCTCCCTTACCCAACTCCTTCAGTAAAACATAATCCCCCAGAACTCCAATATTAGTTTTACCAGCCACAGCTTTCAACAGAAAAGCTTGCAGCATTTCCCACAGATTGGCTTGATTTGAGGGAATGATTGGGGGTGATTGTTGTTGGATATTTTTGGCGATTTCCGGGTCAAGGGTAACAGCAACTCGAAAAGAAGTATCGCTGAGTGTAAATTCATCTCCCCCCTGCAAGTCGTATTCTGGAAATTGAATTTGAGCAGCTTCTTCGGGAGTTTGATGGGCTTCTCGCTGACCGATTTTTTCACCGTTTACAAAAGTCCCATTTTTGCTACCAAAATCTCGCACGCGGATATCGGGAGGATTGATATCTAGCAAACAGTGATAGCGGGAGATGGTGGGGTGTTTGTCGTCGTCGGGAATTTTGGGATAGCAATCTTTGGCGCGCCCGATAATGCAAGTAGTGCGGGTGTCAAAGGCGAATTCTTGGCCTTTGAGATTGCCTGCGGTGATAGTGAGGGTAACTTTTGAACTCATATAAATTGTAAATTATGAATTTTGGATTATAGACACTTTTGCACCCACCCTTAGTAAAATGCTAACTCTTGCTCCCCCCCTTAGCAAGGGGGGGCTGGGGGGGGGGTAAAAGAGTTGATGTTATAAACGATTAAATCTAATCTACCCTCCTAACTCTTACTCCCCACCCTTAGCAAGGGATTAACTCTTACTCCCCCCCTTAGCAAGGGGGGGCTGGGGGGGGTAAAAGAGTGGATGTTATAAACGATTAAATCTAATCTACCCTCCTAACTCTTACTCCCCCCCTTAGCAAGGGGCTAACTCTTACTCCCTCCCTTAGCAAGGGGCTAACTCTTACTCCCCCCCTTAGCAAGGGGGGGCTGGGGGGGGTAAAACACCCGATGTTCTCAACGATTTAATCCCCTCCACAATCACCTCTAAAACCCCATCCAAATTATGATAAACATCATCATTAGTAAACCTCAAAAAATGAATTCTTGCCGACTCAATAAACTCTTGCCTTTCTGCATCATATTCTACAGCGCCATCCACAAAATGGCTGTCACCATCAACTTCCAGTGCTAACTTGATTTCTGGTGAATAAAAATCTAGCGCAAATGCTGCTACACTGTATTGTCTGCGAAATTTACAATTCTCAAGCTGTCTGTTTCTGATCCGTTTCCATAGCTGCTTTTCAGCTTCTGTCATTTCTGCGCGAAGCTTCTGCCGCTTGAATTTTTCTGAGCTTCTGTTGTAGAGTTTTGTCATTGTTATATAGGATTTAACCCCCCCCCAGCCCCCCTTGCTAAGGGGGGGAGTAAGAGCGTTTTTTTAGTTTGTTCGTTTGTTGTTTAGATTTTTACCCCCCCCAGCCCCCCCTTGCTAAGGGGGGGAGTAAGAGCGTTTTTTTAGTTTGTTCGTTTGTTGTTTAGATTTTTAACCCCCCCCAGCCCCCCCTTGGTAAGGGGGGGAGTAAGAGTTATTTGAGTTTTATTGTTGGTTGCTTAGTCTTGGTTGTTAATGCAAACTACAAATTTTGTTTCTTGCGTTATGGAGTTTGGAGGCTGTTGGTGGGGAGGCAGAAACCGGGTTTCTTCCTGAATCTGGGTGATGATGCGTAAATTATCGCAGAAACCCGGTTTCTGAGATTGATTTTACTTTGATTATTTGCTCGTTATGTCCCGAAAACCCCGTCGGAAACCTAGACAGGGCATGGTTTCGTGGTTTTGGGCTTTGTTATAAATCTTTATGAAATCCTGAAACGCTTAGATGTTACAGTCTACAAGTCTCGACGCGAAAAAACAAAAACACCACCTCCCCCCAATCCGACCTTTAAACCCGTTAACCATCCCACCCAACGGGAGGTGAGCTTCTGGTGCTCTCTCTGAAAAAGTGAGGTCTTTGTAGTACAGCCATTTGTCATTTTTTTTCCAGCCTACCTGATCGCCAAACGCTTCCGATACTGTAATATCATATTTCCTAGTTCCCCCCAGACTTTGATAAATACGCTTCTGCACGCTAAAGCCGAAGCGCCCATCGCTGTATTTTACCCAAAGTTGGTCAATAGTTCGCAAGTCCTCGCAGGGGAATTTTTCAATACTCTTTGTATCCAGCCATCCTTCTTTCTCCCTACCCGCCACCTTCAACATCACTCTCAGAGTTTCCTCATCGGCTTCTTGCCACTTTTTAGCCGCCAATAAATTCCGCAAGTTTATATAATCCATCCCCACGGCTGAAATCACCCGCGCAGTCTCAGGAGGCGCTGGTTTCGGTATCACCAAATCCAACAAATTCAATTGCACTGTCTCCAACAAATTCAATTGCACTGTCTCCGCCTTTTTAGCTATCCCTAAATCCAAAGCAACTTTTTTAGGCATCACCAAATCCAACCATTCCTGCACCGACTGCGGGCGATTTTGCGGTTCCAACTCCATCCCTTTGATAATCGCCGCATTCACCCTGTTACTAATTTGATCATTGTGCTGTTTCGGCGGAATTAAAAGCACATTTTGCTTCCTAAATTCCGACGGAAACGGCATCTCACCAGTCAGCATCACGTACAGCGTCGCCGCTAGCGAATAAACATCACTATAAGACCCACATTCTCGTCGTTTTTCTGACAATTCGATGGGTGCGTAATACCTGGTTCCAACATTTGTATTAGTCCTCAACTTCCCCGGTGCAGTAGGCTGTCTTGCTATACCAAAATCAATTAAAACCGATCCTAAACCCTGCCGTCTGAGCATAATATTTTCTGGTTTAACATCGAGGTGTACTAAGTTCTGCTTGTGAACAAAAGTCAGCGCATCTCCCACTTGCTGAATAATTGGCAAAGCTTTTGTTTCCGACAAAATGCCGTTATCTTCCAGATGTCCAGCCAAGTCAATCCCGTCGATTAATTCCATCACCATGCACCACAATTCAATATCTCCAGCCATTTCTGGAAATACTTCATAAACTTGAACGACGTGGGGATGGCTGCACCTTACTAAAGACAAAGCCTCGTTGACAAATTTGGTTTGAAGTTCGCGAAAATTTGGCTTACCTTGAGAAATGGCATTTAGGGTTTTGATGGCGACTACTTTACCTTCTTTGCAGTTTTGAGCGCGGTAAGTGACACCGAATCCGCCGCCGCCGAGGATTTCTTCGATTAGGTATTTGCCGTTGTGGATTTGTTGTCCCGGCTGCCAGTGCCTCATAGCGGGTTTGTGGGGAGGGATAGGATGGTTTTGATTATAGCTGAGATGGGGGAATTTTTGTTGAGGCTTTGGATGATATCGTTTACGGTTGTTTCGGAATGATTTAACCGCAGAGGCCACAGAGGGCACAGAGGAAGAGAAGAGAGAGGTGAGGTTGAGAAACCGGGTTTTTTTACGTAGATATTCGGCATCTATCAAACCCGGAGATCCCCCCTAGCCCCCCTTAAGAAGGGGGGGACTGGAAGTAATCAAAGTCAACCCCTACTCCCCTTCTTAAGGGGGATTTAGGGGGATCTAGACTCAGATATAAACGAGATTTAAATGGATTACACTCTTAATTGTAAGCCTCCATTGGTAAACAAGAACAGACAAAATTACGATCGCCAAACGCATTATCTATCCGGCCCACCGCCGGCCAAAACTTATATTCGCGAGTCCAAGAGGTCGGATAAGCCGCTTGCGCGCGAGTATAAGGACGATTCCACTCATCAACCATCAGAGATTCTGCTGTGTGCGGCGCATTTTTTAACACATTATTTTGCGCGTCAACATTACCTTTTTCAATCTCCGCAATTTCGCCTCGAATCGCAATCATTGCATCGCAAAAACGGTCTAATTCCTGCTTTGATTCGCTTTCCGTCGGTTCCACCATTACCGTACCAGCAACCGGCCAAGAAACCGTCGGCGCGTGATAGCCGTAATCCATCAGGCGTTTGGCGATATCTTCGACTTCAATAGCCGCAGATTTTTTGAGAAGTCGCAAATCTAGAATACACTCATGCGCCACCAAACCAGCTTTCCCTTTGTACAAAACCGGATAATAAGATTCTAACCGTTTTGCCATGTAATTAGCATTAAGAATTGCTACTTTTGTCGCCTCAGTTAAACCGAATCCTCCCATCATCCGAATGTACATCCAAGAAATAGTCAAAATGCTAGCACTTCCCCAAGGCGCTGCGGAAACAGCACCAACTGATTGGGATATTTTGCCTTTAGGAAAGGAGGATTTGATGTTGCTCCCCCCCTTAGCAAGGGGGGGTTGGGGGGGGTAAGATTTTAATTCTTCATCAGTAGAAGGTAAGAAAGGCACCAAATGAGACATTACCCCAATCGGCCCCATTCCTGGCCCGCCGCCGCCGTGGGGAATACAGAAAGTTTTGTGCAAATTCAAGTGACAAACATCAGCGCCAAAATCACCGGGGCGGCACAAACCAACTTGAGCATTCATATTTGCGCCGTCCATATAAACTTGTCCGCCGCAGTTGTGGACAATCTCGCAAATTTCTTTAATTTCTTCCTCAAAAACGCCGTGGGTTGATGGATATGTCACCATCAAAGCCGCCAGTTCATTTTTGTGCTTCTCGGCTTTTTTATGTAAATCCGCAACATCAATATTGCCCTGAGAATCGCACTCGACAGCCACTACTTTCATCCCCGCCATCACCGCGCTAGCCGGATTTGTACCGTGGGCTGACTGGGGAATCAAACAGATATTTCGGTGAGATTCGCCTCGGTGTTCGTGGTATTGGCGAATAACTAACAAACCCGCGTATTCGCCTTGGGAACCGGCGTTTGGCTGCAAAGAAATTCCCGCGAAACCGGTGATTTCTGCCAGCCACTGTTCTAGTTGCACGAACATCATTTGATAGCCGCGACTTTGATCGCGGGGTGCAAAGGGATGTATCTTGCCAAATTCCGCCCAAGTCACCGGCATCATCTCTGCTGTTGCATTCAATTTCATTGTGCAAGAACCCAACGGAATCATCGATGTATTTAGCGATAAATCCTTGGCTTCTAAACGGTGCAAATAGCGCAAAAGTTCAGTTTCTGAATGGTAGCTGTTGAAAACTGGATGACCGAGATAGCTGCTGGTGCGATCGCAAAAATCTGGTAAGGTCAAATAGGAATTCAATGCGTCTGCATCCAGCGGAATGTTGAGAGCATTCTGCCCGTCACCCCTGATATAATCTTTATCCTGTGCAAAAATTTCCCACAACTCTTGCACATCTTCAACCGTGACAGTTTCATCTAAAGTGATTCCCACTGTCGAATCATCGAAAACTCGGAGATTAATTTTGCGAACTTTAGCAGCTTCTAGAAGTTCTGACAGCGGTTTGTCTCCCAATTCTACCCGCAAAGTATCGAAGAAAGGTTGAGAACCAATTTTGTATCCGAAACTTCTTAAACCGGATGCCAAAAGTGCTGTTAAAGTCCGTACTTTCTCAGCAATGTCTTTCAGTCCAGAAGGGCCGTGATAAACAGCATACATACTCGCCATCACTGCCAGCAAAACTTGAGCCGTACAAATATTGCTGGTTGCTTTTTCGCGGCGGATGTGTTGTTCGCGAGTTTGCAAGGCTAAACGTAAAGCAGATTTGCCGTTGGCATCTTTAGAAACGCCGACAATTCTCCCCGGAACTTGCCGTTTAAACTCTTCTCGCGTGGCGAAATAGGCTGCGTGGGGCCCTCCGAATCCCATCGGCACTCCGAAGCGCTGAGTGCTTCCTACGGCTATATCCGCGCCGAATTCGCCGGGGGGTGTGAGCAAGCAAAGGCTCAATATGTCGGCGGCTACTGTGACTAATGCGCCGACTTCGTGTGCCGATCGAATAAAATCGGTATAGTCGTAAATTGCGCCGTCTGTGGCGGGGTATTGCAGGAGAGCGCCGAAGATTATACGATCGAACTCAAAGCTTTGATGGTCGCCGACAATTACCTCAATTCCCAACGGCTTAGCGCGAGTTTGCACCACTTCAATAGTTTGAGGGTGGCAATCTTGGGAAACAAAAAACGCTTTTGCCTTATTTTTGCTGGCGCCGTAACTCACCGCCATCGCTTCCGCCGCCGCAGTCCCTTCATCCAGCAAGGAAGCGTTGGCAATTTCCAAACCCGTAAGGTCAATTATCATGGTTTGGAAGTTCAGCAAAGCTTCCAATCGCCCTTGAGCAATTTCGGCTTGGTAGGGAGTGTAAGCTGTATACCAGCCGGGGTTTTCTAGGATATTCCGCTGGATGACCGGGGGAGTTATGCAGTCGTGATATCCTGTGCCGATGTACGATCGAAATACCTGATTTTTTGCAGCAATTTCTTTCAATTCTGCCAAAGCGCTGTACTCGCTTCGCGCTTCGGGAAGTTGTAAGGGTTGAGAAATACGAATCGCCGCAGGAACCGTTTTGTCAATCAACACATCGAGGCTGGAAATGCCCAAAACATTGAGCATTTGCTGGATTTCGCTGGGTGTCGGGCCAATGTGCCGGCCCGCAAAACCATTGATGGAGGAAAGGTTTTGCTGCTGGTTGGGTTCAAGTTGAGGGCTGTAGAGTACCAAGGCGGATTCTCCTGAATAGACTTTTGCTTCTTTGTTTGTAACATTTTGCTAAGAAAACCAGGAAGATTTTCTGCGTCTATCAAAGTCCGAGAGTCCGATAGTCCGACAGTCCGACAGTCCGACAGGGGTTGAAACCCCTGTCTCATAGCTAAAGTCGTCTGAAGACGACTAAGGAAGATTTTTTGCGTCTATCAAAGTCCGACAGTCCGACAGTCCGACAGTCCGACAGGGGTTGAAACCCCTGTCTCATAGCTAAAGTCGTCTGAAGACGACTGTAGATTAAGGTCGATGGTTGAAACCGCTCTCGAGAGTCAAACGAAGTCTGCCTTAGCGGACAAGCGAGATAAAGGGGGTATTTAAGCCGGATTTGGTATCAGTCGTCTTTAGACGACTTGTGCTATTAGCCAGGGGTTTCAACCCCTGGCGGATTGTGGAATTATCAACGAGCCCTATGCCCTATGCCCCATGCCCTATGCCCCATGCCCTATTCCCTATGCCCTATTCCCTATTCCCCTTCGACCATTTTGCGATACTCCGGGGCCGAGAAAGCCTCGTCTGCTTCGCTGGGATTGTCAACGCGCACTTTCAGCAGCCATCCAGCGCCATAGGGGTCTTCTGCCAAATCTTCGGGAGACTCTATAATGTCATCATTGCGTTCTACGACTATACCGGTAACTGGTGCTTTCAAGTCTTCAACGGCTTTCACTGACTCGACTGTACCGAAAGCTTCGCCCTTTTCCAACCCTGCACCGACTTCGGGCAAATCTAGAAACACGATATCGCCGAGTTGGTCAACTGCAAAGGCACTGATGCCGATGGTGGCAATTTCGCCTTCGAGTCGGATGTATTCGTGGGTGTCTAGGTATTTCAGGTCATCGGGGTATGTTAGTGCCATGTCTTTTCTCGCAATAAAAAAGTATTAGTTAAATCTTATTCAACTATGAGCCTTTAGTAATGACTAAATGGAACAAAAAAAATTTTAAACGCTTGCTTTTTGGAGAATTTTCTGTCAAACGACTGATGCGCTCTATAATTTTTATTTACGCATTTCTATGTTTTTACGGTTTCTTTTTTTCAGAACGGCTAATTTTTCAACCTCCGCCATCTAGTCAGAGTGAGAGCAGGGAAGTTATCAAAGTTAGCTCAGCTAATGGCGTAAAAATTTCTAGTGTTCATTTTCCTAACCCGCAAGCTAAATATACCATACTTTACAGTCACGGGAATGCGGAAGACTTGGCCGGGATTTTGTGGGTACTCAGAGAGATTCGAGATAGTGGGTTTGCTGTGTTTGCCTATGATTATCAAGGTTACGGCAGGAGTCAGGGAAATCCTTCTGAATATAATACTTATCGTGATATTGATGCTGCTTACAATTATTTAACCCAACAGTTGGGAGTACCTGCAAAGCAAGTTATTCTTTACGGGCGTTCTGTGGGCGGTGGGCCGACTATTGATTTGGCTTCGCGGCAAAAAGTCGGCGGTTTGGTGGTTGAAAGTTCCTTTGTTTCGGCTTTTCGGGTGTTGACGCGGATTCCGCTTTTACCCTTTGATAAGTTTGTGAATATTGATAAGATTGGCAAAGTTCGATCGCCTGTTTTGGTGATTCATGGTAAGGCTGATGAGGTGGTGCATTTTTGGCATGGAGAGCAGTTGTTTGCAGCGGCGAAGCAGCCGAAATTGAATTTTTGGGTTGATGGGGCCGGTCATAATGATTTGATGGATGTGGCGGACGATCGCTATGCTGCAACTTTGCTAAAATTTGCTAAGCTAGTAGATGAATCTTCTCGACCAAGATGAGCAACGGGCTAGAAGCCCGTTCCACAAGAACACCTACACTTACACTTTCTTGTGGGGAGTAGGGGTTGGGCTTCTAGCCCGCCCCTGCATTAATGCTCAACTACTTAGGATCGCGAATTAAATAACTTACAATTTTAATTGTTATTGTGGGATGGGCGTCCCGCCCGTCCTTTTTGGA
>NZ_JAUBOX010000105.1:0-22185 GCF_036700445.1 Microcoleus sp. T3_B1 | reverse complement strand
GTCACCTACACAATTACGGCGACTAACAGTGGGCCGAGTGCGGCAACCAATGTGGCGATCGCCGACACCATTGTTCCGGGCTTAACAGGAGTCAGCGTCTCAGAGGGCGGAAGTTACAACGCAACTACAGGTATTGTGACTTGGACGGCCATCCCATCCCTAGCCCGGGCAACCAGCGCCAACAGAACCGTCAGTTTCGCAGTTCCCGCCACCGGTGGCCCGATCGCCAACACTGCTAGCAGCACCTCAACTAGCCCAGACCCCAATCCTGCCAACAACAACGGCAGCAGCCCGTCGGCAAGAGTTACCACTGCTATCACCCAGAGTGCCGATGTAGTGACAGTCAAAACCGGGCCCGCTAGTGCGGCTGCGGGCTCGACTGTCACCTACACAATTACGGCGACTAACAGTGGGCCGAGTGCGGCAACCAATGTGGCGATCGCCGACACCATTGTTCCTGGTTTAACAGGAGTCAGCGTCTCAGAGGGCGGAAGTTACAACGCAACTACAGGTATTGTGACTTGGACGGCCATCCCATCCCTAGCCCGGGCAACCAGCGCCAACAGAACCGTCAGTTTCGCAGTTCCCGCCACCGGTGGCCCGATCGCCAACACTGCTAGCAGCACCTCAACTAGCCCAGACCCCAATCCTGCCAACAACAACGGCAGCAGCCCGTCGGCAAGAGTTACCACTGCTATCACCGCTGCCCCGACTCCGACTCCCCCACTCCCACCAACTCCGACTCCCCCACTCCCACTCCCACCGACTCCGACTCCCGCCAACCTACGGCCGATAGCTAGCAACGTCAACCTCGAAATCGCCTCCAGCAGCGCTGTGGCGATCGCAGGACTCGGAGGAACCGACCCCGACGGGTCGATCGCATCCTTCACCATCAACACCGTCCCACCAGCAAATGAAGGGCTGATATTTTTAGGCAATCCCGAAACCGGCGGCCGGATTGTCACCGCTGGTGAAATTCTGACACCTGCTGAGATTAACCAATTATTTTTCCAATCGACAGCCAACTTTACAACAGCAAATTTCACCTACAGCGCTACAGACAATCAGGGCGCTACCAGCCCCGCCAGCGCTACTGTCTCTGCCATTCCCCTGAACGAACCAACACCGGCCCCAACACCAACAACACCAACACCAGCGCCAACACCGCCAACACCGACACCGCCAACACCGCCAACACCGACACCGCCAACACCAACACCACCAACACCACCAACACCGCCAACACCAACACCACCAACACCACCAACACCGCCAACGCCGACACCACCAACACCGCCAACACCAACACCCGCAGCGGAACCAACACCAACACCCGCAGCGGAACCAACACCAACACCCGCAGCGGAACCAACACCCGCAGCGGAACCAACACCACCCACACCAACACCGGCGCCAACACCAACACCCGCAGCGGAACCAACACCACCCACACCAACACCGGCGCCAACACCAACACCACCAACACCAACACCAACACCAACCCCAGCCCCGCAACCAACACCAACACCAACACCAGCCCCAGAACCAACCCCTATATTCAACCCAGTACCCGAACCGGATACCAGTTGCGGTTGCGACCCTTTGCCCCAGCCCCCTCTCATCACATTTATCCAACCCCGGCCTTCGCAAATACTTAACTTCGACTCAAACGCCGCCCAACTCATCGACATCCAAAACACCAGCATCGGGACTCCCGGAAACGATTCCTTAACAGGAAACGAAACTAACCAACTGTTTCTCTCCGAAGGTGGCGACGACACAGTGTTAGGTGAAGCAGGCAGCGATATCGCTTTCGGCGACCAACAGCGAGACTTCATCGCCTCCGGCCTCGACAACGACATCGTTTACGCCGGCAAACAAACCGATGCCGTATTTGGCGGCAAACAAGACGATCGCATTTTTGGTGATCGCAATGGAGACACATTGTACGGCGATCGCGGTGCCGACACCATAGTCGGCGACAACGGCAACAACATCGACTTGACCGACAACGACGGCGACCTGATTTTCGGCGGGTCTTCAGGCGATGCCATTACTAGCAATCAAGGTTCTGACACCGTTTACTCCGGCAAAGCTGGCGACATCGCCTACGGTGGCATCGACAACGACCTGATTTGGGGTGACAAAGGCCCAGACACCCTTTCCGGCGACAACGGAGACGACTCTGTGTTTGGCGGCGTGCTCAACTCCCTCGATAGCGACCCCGACGGCTTCGATTTACTGTTGGGAGGCGATGGCAACGACCTACTTAACGGCCAAGAACAAGACGATACCTTGCGAGGTGGTAACGGCTTCGATTTGCTGTTTGGAGGCAAAGGGGGCGATGGCATTTTCGGCGAAACTGACTCGGATACTCTCTACGGCAATCTAGGTTCTGACACCATAGTCGGCGACTACGGCACTCCAGCGGGCAGTACAGTTGCCACCGATGAAGGTGATTTAATTTTCGGCAACGACACCGGCGATATCATCGGCGGCGGCAGCGGTAACGATAGCATTTTTGCCGGCAAAGGTAATGACTTAGTTTATGGTGGCAAAGATAATGACCGGATTTGGGGTGAACTCGGTTCCGATACCATTGTCGGCGATGAGGGAGACGATTCGCTTTACGGTAGTTTGCAAAACGAGTTAGTGTTGGATGCCAACGGCCGCGACTTGCTATTTGGGGGAGATGGCAATGACTTCCTCAATGCGGGTGAGAGTTCCGATTCTTTGAGTGGGGGTTTTGGTAACGATACCCTTCGTGGTGGCAAGGATGACGATGTAGTACAGGGAGATGCCGGCAACGACTTGATGTACGGCGACTCGGGCAGCGATATTTTGTGCGGCGATGAAGGTAACGATACTATTTTTGGCGATCGCGGGCAAAATCTGCGAGGCGCTGTGGGTGAAGACGGCCAGCAAGACTGCATCAACGGTGGCAGTGGCGATGACCTGTTATACGGCAATGAAGGTCAAGATACTCTCAATGGTGATGATGGTAATGACACTATTTACGGCGGGAAAGATCGCGATATTCTCAATGGGGGTGTTGGGGATGACTGGCTGTTTGGTGATGGGGGAGATGATACTTTGATTGGGGGTATGGGGAATGATAACTTTGTGTTAAACGCCTTCAGCGGTATCGATACTGTGCTCAATTTTTCCGTAGGAACTGACAAGTTTGTCCTGGCTGACGGCTTGAGTTTTGAGGCCTTGCAAATTAACTCGACGGCCAATGGCACACTGCTGCAAGTTGCGGAGACTGGGGAGGTTTTGGCTCAGGTTTTTGGGGCTAATAATACTATTACTGCTCTGGACTTTCTGACTCTTTCTCGTTAAGACAGGCCTCACAAAAAACAGCGTGTAGGGTTCCTTTCACACAGCACCTTACCGCTGTTTATTCAAAAATTCTAATCCTAAAAAAATAGCTGCGATGCTTCCTGCTACACAAATTTCTAGGTTTGCTATTTTTAACAAAACTTCGGCAATTGGGACTAAAACTACTTCAATATCTTCTGTAATATCCAATTGGATTTTGCTAGCAAGCTTGACATTTTTAGCAAAGTATAGGTAGATAGAATTGGTGTCTTTGACGGGGTTATCATATAAGGTTGCTAGTTCCAAAATTTCTTCAGCAACATATCCAGTTTCTTCGGCAAGTTCTCTGGCGGCTGCCGATTTCCCGCTCTCTTCAGCAGGGTTGAAAGATCCAGCAGGCAGTTCCAGCAAAATTTCGCCTACTCCGTGCCTGTATTGGCGCACTAATACAAGTTCTTGCTGCTCTGTCGTGGCAAATACGAGGGCGATATTGGGTCGGACATTAACAAAAAAGTCGTCTATAATTTGTCCGCTTGGCAATTCTATTTCATCTTGTCGAACCTGACACCACTTGTTGTTAAGAACGAAGCGCGATCGCAATAATTTCCATTTAGTTAAATTTTTCATATCGCAATAATGCTAAACTTTCAGCGTCATCCGAAGGCAAAATTTTCCCATCCATAATCTATTTCAGATCAAAAATTTCACCCAGCAGCCATGCCATACAAAAAATTACCACGAAAATTTTGGGCAGACTTACAAAAATTGACTGTTAATTCTCTAGCACCCGGATTGTTTGCGATCGAGTCACTGAGTCTGAGTCTAGCAGTCGCCGCCGCAGTTGCAGCAGTGCCCGCAACACAGCAACCAGCAAATGCTTCTACAGTCACAAGTTGGAAATTCGATCCGGCGACAAATCAGCTAGAAATTACTCTCCCAGAGGGCACAACCCCCACATATTCTCTACTCAACCCGTCTCAGATTGCTGTGGATTTGCCCAATACTGAGATCGGAGTAGATGCAACTCAGCTATACCCACAAGGCAGAGTGCGTTCTGTGGGAGTGAGTCAACTTCAACCGGGAAGGGCGAGAATTCTGGTCAATTTGGCTCCTGGAGTCGGTTTCAGCGCAGGGCAAGTTCAATTCCAAAGAAGCGGGGTAGAAAATCGCTGGGTGTTGCGTCCTTCGATCGAACCGACTCCAATTATGGAAACTCCCGAAACTCAACCCCAGCCTGCAATACAAGTACCGCAAAACCAGCCGCCGACTGATTCCAACTCAACTGCTGCCTCAAAGGTCGATCGAGCTGAGCCTCCTACTTCCCTAAATCTCGCTACAAATTATTCGCAGCAGCCAACTCCAAATGACCAAATCCGGCCGCTAAGAGTGCCTTTAGTCAATGTTCGCCTTGACGAACGCCGTGGGGTACAAGCTGCTGCTCTACCCCGCCTAGAGCCTCAAATAACGGCTGCGGTACCCCAACAGCGGACGCTTACTTTTGGTGAACCGCTTCCTCGCGGACGATCGAATGCTTCTTTGCAGGCTGCGACTGGGGCGAATGTCTTGTTGCCGGCTGGCACGGAGCTGAGTTTGCTATACCCGGGCGATCGGGCTTTGCGGCTGCAAGCGAAGCTCAGCCGAGAGGAAGTGCTGTTGCTGCAAGGGGGAATTCTCGACAGTCGCGGTAATACGATCGTACCTGCTAATACGCCGGTCATAGGCCGGTTTGAAACAACGAACCTCGGCAGTCGATTTGTGGTCGAAGCTATTAGTCTCAACGGCCGCAATATCCCTCTCTTCGCTCGCTCGGAGCCCGTGGGCGGCCGCCGACAAGAGCCTTCCGATCGCAGTTTGTTGCGAAATACTGGTATTGGTGGCTTAGCTTTGTTCTTGCTGAGCGGCTTTTCTGGTATCGGTTTGTTGGCGGGAGCAGCCGGTGGTGTTGCTACAACTTACGTCGCTGCTCCTCAACCTGCTACGATTCAACCCGGCCAAATTTTGCAAGTTCAGTTAACGGAAGATTTCCCCCAGTTAGGTTTTTGAAGGAAGAGGGAAGAAGGAAGAGGTTCGAGGTTCGAGGTTCGAGGGAAGAAGGAAGAGGTTCGAGGTTCGAGGTTCGAGGTTCGAGGGAAGAAGGAAGAAGGAAGAGGGAAGAATTTTTTCTTCCCTCGAACCTCTTTGTTGTTCAAAATTTACTTAGGATCGCGAATTAAATAACTTACAATTTTAATTGTTATTGTGGGATGGGCGTCCCGCCCGTCCAAAAAGGACGGGCGGGACGCCCATCCCACTTTCAAGAGTGGAAGTTATTTAATTCTCATTCCTTAGTGAGAAAGTTTCCAACATTCTCGCGCAATTTCCCAATCCTCCTGCGTGTGAATTACCAAAATTCTCACCGCAGAATCCACTGCCGCAATATCTCGATCGATCGGTGAATGTTGATTTTTCTCCTCATCCAATTTTAACCCGATAAATCCAAAAGCTTCGCAAGCTGCAGCCCGTACAAGAGCAGAATTTTCCCCAACTCCCGCCGTAAAAATTAAAGCATCCAACCCTCCTAAACTCGCCAGCATGGCACCAATTCCGGCACGCAAACGGTGGATGTAAATATCCAAAGCAAGTTGAGATCTCTGATTACCTTGGGCGATCGCATCTCCAATCTGCCGCAGATCGCTAGACACGCCTGAAATCCCTTTTAAACCGGAATTTCGATTGAGAATACCATCAAGTTTCTCAGCAGTAAAATCGGATTGTTTTAATAGATGAATGAGGATGCCTGGATCGATCGAACCCGATCGACTTCCCATCATCAAACCTTCCAAAGGCGTAAATCCCATCGTCGTGTCAACACTCCAGCCACCGCGAATGGCCGCCAGAGAACATCCGTTGCCCAAATGACAGCTAATCAACCGTAAATCTGCCAAATCTCGACCCAGAATGTCGGCGGCCCGACGCGCGCAATATTGATGGCTAATGCCGTGAAAACCGTAACGGCGAATCCCATTTTGCAGCCATTCATAGGGGCCGGGATAAACAAAGGCTGCGGGCGGCAATTGTGCGTGAAAAGCTGTATCAAATACTGCTACTTGCGGCACATTTGGGAGGATTTTTTCAATCGCTTCGATACCTTCGAGGTTAACCGGATTGTGGACAGGGGCGAAAACAGATAAACGGGCGATCGCCTTTTTAACATCCGGCGAAATTAACGTACTTTGCTGATAATCTTGTCCGCCGTGTACGACGCGGTGGCCGACAATATCAATCTCTTTTAAATCATTAATTGTTTGAGTTCTTCCCCTCCAAAGACTCTGCAGCATTCGAGAAATAGCATCTTTGCGAGAGTCTGAGGCAAACTCCTCTTCAAGCCGCTCGCCTTTTGCTGTTTTGACTTTCAACTCTGCTATACCCTGCTGGTGAGTCCAATCAATTTGAGCCTCCCAGAGGGGTTGCAAAGGTCGATCGGGGAGGACATCGTTTAACTCGTAAAGACAGCTCTTTTGGCTGCTAGAACCCGCATTTAACACCAGTATTTTCATGCTTTATTATGTCCTGTTGATTCGTTCTTTCGATCGCTAGGCGATTGCAATCGCATCTTGTCAAACTTTCATCCGCCTGCACAGACGAAGAAACCTTGAGATTCTGGGAAATTTTTTAAGAAATATGTCGAAAAATTAACTCTTAATGCAATGTGTAGCGAACAGTTGCATTTTTTTGATATATGTTCTAGGCAGATTTTCATTTACTAAAGTTTAAGGAGTCGATCGATGTTTACACCAATTTTACTTGCCGTTGCCCCCAGAACCGTAGAGTGGAGCCCCACGATCGGTTTGATTATGATTCTTTGCAATATTGTAGCTATTGCGATCGGCAAATCAACCATCCAGAAGCCTACCACAGGCCCAGCAATGCCCTCATCCAGTATGTTCGGCGGTTTGAGTTTGGGTGCCGTTGTGGGAACTATGGCCTTTGGTCATATTTTGGGAGCAGGTGCTATTTTAGGATTGTCTAACATAGGCGCGATTTAGTTGCAGAATGTATAGGGTACGCAGTGCGCGCGCCCTACCTGCAATTTCAAGTACCGGGCAAATTGCGGAGAGTTTCATCCATGTACGATCGATCGCCCAAAACTTCCAGCAGTGGCCCGTGCACCTCAAACTTAACAATACTGACAGAAGCTGCTAAAGCGGCAATGCGATCGCGATAACGTCCCAAATCAATCCCCAACAGACTGCACAGAATAATCCTAATAGTTGCTTTGTGGGAGACAACCAACACATTTCCATTCTTGTATTTTTCCTCAATTTCTGCAATAACTAAGGAAGCTCTACTGGCAATTTGCACCGAAGTTTCGCCGCCGTTTGGTGCATTCCAAGCAGGTTCAGTCAGCCAATTAATATAATCTTCTTCGTATTCTTTTTTGACCTCTTCTACTGTTTTGCCTTCCCACTCACCGTACTTAATTTCCCTCAGTCCGTCGCGAAGCTGCATTTCAATTCCCACAGCATCGCACAAAGGTTTTGCAGTAGCAATTGTGCGTTTCATGGGACTGACATAAACAGCATTCCAAGGCAATTTTGCGTAAGTGGCGGCAAACTGTTCTGCCATTTGAGAACCTTCGGGCGTTAATTCTGGGTCGATAGCCCCACAGAAACCGCCTGTTTTGCTGTAAGTGGTTTCACCGTGTCGCAGAAAGTAGATTTTTAAGCTCATGAGTTAATTGTGTGTGAATTTTACTATGTTAGCAAAAGAGTGTAAAAAACTCTTTCAAATCATCGAAAGCAGGATTATCCCAATCCCAAATATCTTTTTTGTGTTTCATAACATAATCAAACCCAGACATAGTGCATTTCCTGCCAGCTTTTGGAGCAACATTCAAAAAAAGTGCTTCTAGCAAGGCTGTCTTGCCAGCATTGTTTTTACCGCCGATTAAGAGGTATTACTCGCTCGCGCTAGCTTCATTATAGAGTGCGTGGATAAGCCCTGAGTTAATAATTCAAAATAAATCGATTAAACTTCTGCCACCGTTGTCAAATGAAGTTTGGAGCCAATTGATAAGATTTTTATCTAACGTTTCGCTTTCTTCTAAACGTTTCAAATCTTCACTTTGTTTGGCCATTTCTCGAATCATAAATGGATGACTGGCAATCTGATTTTGATACTCATCTATTACTTGTTGATTCCAAGTAATATCTCTAAAAGAAGCGTATTCATCCTGTCCCCCAATAAAATAGTCTAGTGTCTGGCAAACACATTCTGCTATCTTGACTATTGAATCTGGGGTTGGATCGAGACAAGCCTCCAATGTATAGCAAACTGCGTTAGCAGCTTCAAGCCCTTCAAAGCTGTAGCCTGCACCACAAAAATACTCCTCGTTAGGCATAACATCTTCACTTTCACAAGCCTGCTTTAATTCATTAATTATCTCCACATCTACTGAATTTCTATTTAGGATCTGCCAAATTTCATCAAGCGCTTTTCTCAGAGTTGAAGGACTGCCCCAAACCTCTTTTCGAGAAAAAGCATTGTAATTGGGAAGCAACCTTTCACAACAGGAAGCAGCAAACGCAACTCTATGGAACGGGGGAAGTTGCTCTAGTTTTTTTTGTAAAGCCTCAAAGTTAAAAGGGTGTAGATCCATAATTTTATATTCCAAATCTCCTATCTAAAGTCAATAATTGCCAATTTCAAATCGCTTAATCCCCAAGTACCTAAAAAAGAGGACACGGCACTGCCGTGTCCCTACACCAAAATAATCGAGATCGATACCATCAATCTAAATTACCCAGGCGCACCCGATCGCACGGTTTGATCTCCTGTCGTTGTCGGATCTTTCGTTTCCTTCGGCGCTTCCGACGAAACCGCGCCCGCGTGCGGCCACTGCCAGTCACGGATTTCCGGCATATCATCGCCGTGTTCGTTGATATAGTGCCTGTGTTCGATCAGCTTGTCACGGATAGCTTGTTTGCCGTAAGCTGCAACAGAACTCAGTTTGGGAACGCGATCGAGTACATCTCCAACTAAATGGAATCGATCGAGGTCATTAATCACCACCATATCAAAGGGCGTCGTAGTCGTTCCCTCTTCCTTGTAACCCCGAACGTGAATATTCGGGTGATTTGTCCGGCGATAAGTCAAGCGGTGAATCAGCCAAGGATAGCCGTGAAAAGCAAAAATCACCGGCTTATCTTTCGTGAACAAAGTATCAAAATCCTTGTCAGACAAACCGTGGGGATGTTCGCTAGCAGGTTGCAGCGTCATCAAATCCACCACATTCACCACCCGCACTTTTAAATCAGGATAATCTCGGCGGAGAATGTCAACAGCAGCCAACGTTTCCAGCGTCGGAACATCACCCGCGCAAGCCATCACCACATCTGGTTCGCCACCTTTATCGTTGCTAGCCCACTCCCAAATGCCGATGCCTGCCGTACAGTGTTTAATCGCAGAATCCATATCCAAATACTGCAATGCCGGCTGCTTCCCTGCAATAATCACGTTGACATAGTTGCGACTGCGGAGACAGTGATCCGTTACAGACAGCAAAGTATTCGCATCCGGTGGCAAATAAATCCGCACCACTTCCGCTTTCTTGTTAATTACGTGGTCGATAAAACCCGGATCTTGGTGAGAAAAACCGTTGTGGTCTTGTCGCCAAACGTGAGAAGTTAGTAAGTAATTCAGAGATGCGATCGGTCGGCGCCAAGGAATGTGACGAGTAGTTTTCAACCACTTGGCGTGTTGGTTGAACATCGAATCGATGATGTGAATAAACGCCTCGTAGCAAGAGAAAAAGCCGTGGCGTCCCGTCAGCAAATAGCCTTCCAGCCATCCCTGACATAGATGTTCGCTGAGGACTTCCATCACCCGGCCGTCGGGGGAGATGTGGTCGTCTTCGGGCAAAATTTCGCCCGCCCATACCCGGTTCGTCACTTCAAACACCGGATCGAGGCGGTTTGAGGCCGTCTCGTCAGGCCCGACAATGCGGAAATTGGCGTTTTCCTGATTCAGTGTCATCACGTCTCGCAGGAAGCGGCCGGAAACGCGGGTTGCTTCTGCCATTACAGTGCCCGGTTTTTGCACGTCAACGGCGTAGTCTTCAAATTTCGGCATTTTCAAGTCTCGCAGCAGCAGGCCGCCGTTAGCGTGGGGATTTGCCCCCATCCGTCGAGATCCCTTGGGCGCGAGTTCTGCTAATTCGGGAATTAACTTGCCGTTTTCGTCGAATAGTTCTTCCGGCTTATAGCTTTTCATCCAATCTTCCAGGAGTTGGACGTGTCCCGGCTTAGAAGCCATTTCCGAAAGTGGGACTTGGTGCGATCGCCAATAATCCTCAGTTTTCTTACCGTCAACTTCCTTCGGCCCCGTCCAGCCTTTGGGAGTTTTCATCACAATCATCGGCCACTGGGGACGGCCCGAATAGCCCTCTGTCCGGGCTTTTTCCTGAATCGCCTTAATTTCGCCGATCGCGGTATCGAGAGTTGCAGCCATCAACTGGTGCATGGTTTCCGGGTCTGAACCTTCCACCCAATAAGGTTTGTAGCCATAACCGACCATCAAACTTTCCAATTCCTCCTGCGGAATGCGGGCCAACAGAGTTGGATTGGCAATTTTGTAGCCGTTCAAGTGCAAAATCGGCAACACAGCCCCGTCGCGAACCGGGTTGAGAAACTTGTTAGAGTGCCAGCTAGCAGCTAGCGGGCCGCTTTCGGCTTCCCCGTCACCGACAACGGCCGCCACAATCAAATCGGGATTGTCGAAGACTGCGCCGTAAGCGTGGACGAGGGCGTAGCCGAGTTCGCCGCCTTCGTGAATCGAACCGGGGGTTTCCGGGGCGACGTGGCTGGGGATACCGCCGGGAAAGGAGAACTGTTTGAACAGCCGTTTGATACCCTCTTCATCTTCGGAAATGTTCGAGTAATATTCGCTGTAAGTGCCTTCGAGATAGGTGTTGGCGACCAAGCCCGGCCCGCCGTGTCCAGGGCCTGCGATGTAGATGGTGTTGAGGTCTTGGGCTTTGATGATGCGGTTGAGGTGAACGTAGATGAAGTTTAAACCTGGAGTAGTGCCCCAATGTCCGAGGAGTCTCGGTTTGACGTGTTCGATTTTGAGGGGTTCTTTGAGTAGGGGGTTGTCGAGGAGATAGATTTGTCCGACGGATAGGTAGTTTGCCGCCCGCCAGTAGGCGTTCATTTTGTGTAGTTCTGAGTCGGAAAGCGGCTTTAATTGCGGGAGATCGGTTGTTCCTAGCATCATCAGCGATTGACTCCTAAGTTGTGGTTGTTTTGTAAAGTGCGATCGAGAAGTGCGATCGATATTAATTTGTTATAGCAGACTTTTTGTATTTAACCTCCATGTCTTCCACGCAAACTATTGAATTCTAGCTCCTTTATGCCTCAATAAAAGTTTAAATCAATGTTAATTTCTGGCTAAACATCGCACAGTTCTGCTCGAAGAAAGACGACGATTTTCGGGGATCAAGGAATTCAGCAATAGAAAATAGGATTTACACCAGATTTTGCGTAGAGTGTGCATTGCGAACCGATCCGTATATGTTGCGAGTGGTGCGATATGTTGTGCAAGTACCGAAAAATATACTTCTCAAGGTAGAAGTCATCATGATTTATACCTAAAGTTGATTGTACTTTGTGCCTGCCGATGGCTGATACCGGTTATCAAAAAAAATCCAACTGTAGGCAATATCCAAAGCTTTATGTCCTCAGTCATTCCCAATCTAAAATTTAAAATCTAAAATGGTATGACTTTTTTTATCTTAAAGTTTTTTGTGTTCGTTTAAGCTCAGGGTAAAAGGGTGAGCAATTTTTATAATTTAGAGCTTTATCAAGAAGTTAAAAAGATATATAGCCTTTTTCAGTAACATGAGGTGCTCTCGCGGGCATAGGCCTCCGTGGCCTCCGTGGCCTCCGTGGGCATCAGTTGCGAGCGGTGTGTACCTCATTTTATTGAGAACCGCTATAGCAAGGCTATTTCATTTGTAAACGGGCTTTTTTTTATGAATCGCAGAGGCGCAGAGGGCGTAGAGGAAGAGATCCGAGAGAAAGGAATTGCGTATAACAACCAATACATATTATCTAATTATTAACCCAAAATTTAGCTAAGCTGAGGCGCATCTAAATTTGACAATCAAATTCGAGCAAATTCTTGTGGGGATTAGGGGCCCTAGCGTTCCGCCCGCCCAAAAATACAATTTAGATGCGTAAAAGCTTAACACCTGGCAATGAATTAGCCAAACTCCCGGTGCCTGTGGCGGTGATGCTTGTAGGAGAAATACTCGCATTCTTGTTTGGGTACTGGAAAGTTTTCGTCGTTTGGGTATGAACAAGTCTCGACTCCTGGCGATCGCACTATAATAGCAAATACATACATATAGCCTTTCTCATTAACATGAGGTGCTCATAGGGCATAGGGTATGGGCATAGGAAGGAGCCCGCATACCTCACCACGCTTGAGAACCGCTATATTTCATAAGTACCAAAATTTCTATGACTATCAAAGAATTAGAAGCGCAACTTCTGGCTTTAACGCCAACCGAGAAAGCTCAAATCATCCAATTATTAACCCAGAACTTAGCCAACACCTGGCAAGGAATTAGCAAGACTCCCGGTGTCTGCGGCGGTGATGCTTGTATCAGAAACACTCGCATTCCTGTTTGGGTACTGGAAAGTTTTCGTCGCTTGGGTATGAACGAGTCTCGACTCTTAGATAACTATCCCACACTAACCGCTACTGATTTAGCAAATGCCTGGACTTATGCGGCAGCTTTTCCCGATGAAATTGAAATAGCTATCCGCGAAAATGACGAGGATTGAAATGATGGCGCGTCTTTATGGTGACGAACAATTTCCCCGAGAGGTTGTAGAATTGCTGCGCCAGATGGGGCACAATATTCTGACAGTGCAAGAAGCCGGAAAAGATAACCAAAAAATTCCTGACGAAGAAGTGTTAGCTTTTGCAGTCAATGAAAATCGAGCTGTTTTAACTCTCAATCGCCGTCATTTTATTAGACTGCACAGCTCACAGCCTGACCATGCTGGTATTATTGTCTGTAAGGCAGATGATGACTTAGCAAGAATGGCGACTAACATTAATGAAGCTATTTCCTCACTTGCAACATTAACAGGTCAATTGATTCGCGTCTATCGTTCTGGGTCGCCATCTATATCTTAAGCGATCGCCACAAAGTAAACTCAAGCAATCTCAATCCGAAAATCCCTGCATCGGTTTGATTGCTGGCTAGAGGCCATCGCCGATATTTCCCGCTGAAAAAACCTAGGAGGCGACTAAAACAGGGCACTCTGAAATCCGGCAAACATTGGACACAGTTGGCTGGTGGGAAACGACTCGCACTTCGTGGGAATAGCGGGGACGCGGGTCATTTTCTAACCAGATGGGCGGTACCATCATCACTTCATAGTAAGCGATCTTATGCAAAACCCCGGGCTGGGACTTCAACTCCACTGTCAAGCCCGCTCTGTACTCAAATGCTTCTTCCCAGTCTAGGTTTTCATTCATACCCATAGCGATCGCGCCTCTTAATCTTGTTTCTTTTGTCCATTGTAGAGCGGTACATAAAAGATTGGGTACTTTCTGTTGCTTATGATACAATTTTTAACCTTATATGTTCGATCCCTGACAATTTAGCAGAGAGGAGCAATTGTCAATAAGTAAATAGGATGATTTTGCTGACGGGTGACAAGTAAGCAGAAAAGCTAGGCTTGACAAGAGTTGGAGTTGAGATGTCTCAAAAAAAATAGGGGCGATGGAACCCCGCAGACGTTTATGAGACAAAGGAAGAGAATTTTAAGGACGGAAGTACAAACCAACTTTTGCCAGCTTGTCTAGTATTTTATAAATAAAGAAACTCCGTTTTTTTAATAAACCGGGTTTCTGGATGAGTGAAAACTCAACTAATTTCACTTAGTTTTCTTCTTTGTCGCTGTCGCCGTATTTTTAGCAAGCGAGATCCTGCTTCATTTCTTTTTGGCAGATGTCTAATACTCAAAGTAAAATATGGCATAATATAAATATTAGTTTCATAGCTTTGCACCTATGACCGCCCAAATCACCCTAAATCTGCCAGATGAAGTCTATCACCAAGCAGAATTGCTAGCGCAGCAACGCCACCGCACCGTGAGTGAGATTCTAGTAGAAACTCTGGAAAATTTTCTCTTACCAACCGCTAAACCAGTATCAGCACTGTCTGATTCAGAAGTAATAACTCAGACTCAACTCCGGCTGCAACCACTCCAAGAACAACGATTGAGTGAATTGCTAGACCGCCAACAATCCGGTACGATCGCATCTGTAGAACTGGATGAATTGCAGGGCTTAATCCACATATATGAAACTCGACTATTGCGACAAGCTCAAGCCTTAAATGAAGCTGTGCGGCGCGGCTTGCTGGAACCATTAAAAGGATAAGCAAAATGGCGATTTCCGAACAAGTTCGAGCCAGAGTTCGCGCACAAGCTCAAAACCGATGCGGTTATTGTCGCAGTTTACAAATGTATGTTTTGGGAATACTGGAAATTGACCATATTATTCCTAAAGCGATTGGCGGTACTGACGAGGAAGAAAATCTTTGGCTTGCTTGTAGTCTGTGCAATAATTACAAAGGAACCCAAACAGACGCATTCGATCAGGTCACGCAAAAGCACGTTAAGTTGTTTAATCCGCGCACTCAACAATGGTCACAAAATTTTGCTTGGAGTGAAGATGCTACAGAAATTATTGGACTTACAGATTGCGGTCGCGCAACAGTAACAGCACTACAACTAAACAATCCTATTGCTGTTACTGTCAGGCGTCAGTGGGTTAGTGCTGGATGGCATCCGCCCACAGACATTTCTCCTTAAAAGGTTTGAGATTCACAAAAGGTCGATCGCACATATCGCCTTTTTGGCGACTGAGGAGATTTTAGACCAGCGCGAGGTGAGGCATATGGGGTTTGGGCGGCGTTGGGGGCGCGAGCTCAGCATATTTAGCATTTTACATCTTCAATATTTTCTTGAATTCCTCCAAAGTTGGCGTTGGCTTAATTCGATGGATCATGCGATGACAGTTGGAGCAAAGAACCGTAAAGTCTTGTATTGGATCTAATTTAATTTTCGCCTTGCTCAAGCTTGATATTGGAACAGTATGATGCGCCTCTATAAATTGCTTGCCTACTTCTCCATATCGAGCTTCAAAGTTGAAATCGCAAGCTTTGCATATATAACCTTGCAACTGCTTGACTTTTTTAGATAAACTTTGGTTTCTTTCAGTAAGTCTATGTATTCTATATTTTGTCAAATCTTCAAACCAGTCGTCTTTTTTTGGCTCGGAGTTCTGAATATCATTTATTAAAAAAACTTTTTCAAAAAGAGTAAAGTAAATTTCTAGGATTTTATTGAGGTCGTCAGTCAATACCTCATCATCAGGTATCTCATTTCTAGGGTAAAATTTGGATGCAATGTTACCTGCTTCATAAGCCTGCCCCAATCTTCTAGCGTCTTTTTTAGAAATGAAAGTTAGCTTTAAGTCTAGTGAATCAGAAAAATCTTTAATCGCTTCTTCTCCAAGGGTATCTCTAAAAAATATTGCTTGATTTCTCACCATATTTCTTGATCCAGGAAGCCCACACTCATCGCGTATATCTGCAATACCCTGATTTAAAGAAAGATAAACACCAGAGCCATCCACAGGGAAAAAGTAAACACAGTAAAATCCTGAAGTTACAGTCTCAGTGACTAATTTATTAAATATTGCAATCCAAGGAACTTTAGCCCAAGCACCGTTACCGGCCGAAGCTTTAATGCTGTACATATCGGGGAGATGTAAGAATGACTCTATAGATTTTGGGATCGTCTTTCTGAAATAGCTAGCAAATTGGTGTCCTGTAAAGCTATCTTTGCTAGCTTCTGGATACTCAAGAACTACTTTCTCCAGGCAATGTTTAAGCACCATATGATACGGCCTCAATATTGATAGTGAGATTGATTGGTTGGCCTCCAGAAGATCGAGGAATTCTTAGGTCAAAGGACATGAACTCATTTGTATATTTTTCCATATATTCCCGAAATGGAGTCCTGTTTTTTTACGATAAAATTCCATTATAATATGGTAGCGGATCGAGTAGGGTGCGTCCCCAGAGAAACTTTAATTACTGCATTCTCCATCGAAAGGGACGCACCCTACAAGCCACTAAATTTCTAGTAGCGCGGTTTACGGACATGAGGCTGCTATAACTTTAGCGTTAATTAAGGTAAAAATCCGATCTAGTTCTAGTAAGCTTGCTAATTCTACAACCTCTTCTGAAGTTAAAAGATTAGCCTTTTTTCTGTCGGCTAGTTCTTCTAATCTAGTTTGCAGGTTTTCCGTAAATTTGAATAAGTAAAGATTTCTGACTTTCTCAATCGAAATCTCACGATCGATCCAGTAGGAAGGTTGTACCATAAGTTCAGCTATCATGGTGATTCAATTACTCCAATTACTACATGGATAGTTTTGATTATATCATGAGAACGAAAGGATTACTTTAGAAAGAGCCGACCTACTTACGCACGGCGCGATCGAAGAAACCGGGTTTTTTACCGAATCTGTCTGCTAAAACAAATTATTGCAAAAAACCCGGTTTCTGACCGTACAGTGCGTAAATCCTGCTAACTTGACTTAGTTGTTTTCTTGGCTGTTGTGGCAGTCGCCGTCTTCTTAGCAGTGGTTTTCTTCGCCGCAGTCTCCGTCTTTTTAGCAGTTGTTTTCTTCGCCGCAGTTTCTGACTTCGCCGCAGTGGTTTTCTTCGCAGTAGTTGTTTTCTTCGCCGCAGTCTCCGATTTCGCCGCCGCAGTCTTAGTTGACTTCTTCGACTTGCTGCTAGATTTTCCGCCGCCCGCTGCTTCCTTCGCTGCTAACAAATCCAGTGCTTTTTGTAAGGTGAAATTCTCCACAGATTCATCCTTCGCCAAAGAAGCATTGATATCGCCGTGTTTGACGTAGGGCCCATAACGGCCGTCGTAAACATTGATAAGTTCTCCCGATTCTGGATGCGCGCCCAATTCCTTCAAAGGTTTAGCTGTTTTGCTGCTGCCGCGGGCGGCTTTCGGTTGCGATAACAATTCTAATGCCCGATCGAGCTCGATCGTCAAAACATCATCCGGCGGTTTGATCGATCGATAATCTTTCCCCACCTTACCCTGGTCATGCACCACATAAGGCCCGTACATCCCCAAATTAGCTTGCACCTTCGCCCCCGTCTCCGGGTGAGTGCCCAACAACCGAGGTAAAGTCAACAAACTCACCGCCATATCCACCGTCACGCTATCCTTATCCGTCCCCTTCGGTAAAGAAGCCCGCTTCGGTTTCTTGTTCGTTTCCGAAACATCCCCTAACTGAACGTATGGCCCATAACTGCCAATCAGCACATAAATCGGTTCCCCGGTTTCTGGGTGAAGACCCAATTTTTCCGGGCCTTCCATTTTTTGCTTTAACAGAAACTCCACTTGTTCCGGGTCTAAATCTGCCGGCGTCAAATCTTGGGGAATCGATGCTTTTACCAGGCCTTCTTCGCTTTCAGATTCCAGGTATGCGCCGAATTTGCCGATGCAGACTTTAGCAGAAATATTCTCCAGTACCACAGTTCGGGCAACTTTCGCATCAATCTGACTTTCCTGTTCTTTAACTTGGGTTGCGAGTCCGGTTTCCCCTGTATAAAACTTTTGCAAATACGGCAACCATTTCGCCTCGCCGGTGGCAATTTCATCGAGGGTTTGTTCCATTCGGGAAGTAAAACCGGTGTCTACTAAATCGGGAAAATGTGTTTCCAATAAAGTCGTGACGGCGAAAGCGGTGAATGTCGGAATTAGGGCGTTAGCTATTAATTTCGCATATCCCCGATCGACAATTGTACCGATAATACTCGCGTAGGTACTCGGACGGCCCACACCTTCGCTTTCAAGCATTTTCACCAGAGAAGCTTCCGTGTAGCGGGCGGGAGGTTGAGTTTCGTGCCCGATCGCCCCTAAATCCTTACAATTAGGTTTATCCCCCACCTTCAGCGCCGGCAAAATCACCTCCTGGTCTTCCAACGCCGCATTCGGATCGTCGGAACCTTCCACGTAGGCGCGCAAAAAGCCTGGAAAATCAATGCGTTTCCCGCTGGAACGGAAACCGGCATCTTCTACCTGAGTTAATACAGTGACGTGAGTTTGGCGGGAATCGGCCATTTGAGAAGCGACAGTCCGCTTCCAAATCAAATCATAGAGGCGGAAATCAATCCCATCCAATCCCGTTTGCTGCGGAGTCCGAAAAGTGCTGCCGGCGGGACGAATAGCTTCGTGGGCTTCCTGGGCGCCTTTGCTTTTCGTGGTGTATTTGCGCGGTTGGGGGCTGAGGTATTCGCTACCGTAAAGTTCTTGCACGCAACTGCGCGCCGCTTCGATCGCCTGTTCGGACAAATGCACCGAATCCGTCCGCATATAGGTGATAAAACCGCGTTCGTACAGACTTTGGGCAATTCGCATGGTTTCCCGCGCACCCAGCCTCAGTTTGCGGTTAGCTTCCTGCTGCAAAGTCGAGGTCGTAAACGGCGGCGAAGGTTTGCGGGTGACTGGCCGTTCTTCAATATTCCCGACAGTCCAAGGTTTGTTTTGAATGCGTGAGAGTAAAGCCCGCGCCTGTTCTTCGTTGAGCAAAAGTACACGGCGGCCTGCGATAATTTGCCCGGTATTTTCATCAAAATCGCTGCCGTTTGCAACTTTCACATTGCCGACAGTCACGAGTTTGGCATCAAAGGAAATCTTGCCCTTTTCCAAAAGGGCTTTTAAATCCCAGTAACTACCTTGGCGGAAAGCGCGGCGTTCCCGTTCCCGCCGCACCAACAGGCGTACAGCGACTGACTGCACTCTACCGGCGGACAAACCCCAAGCGATTTTTTTCCACAGTAGCGGAGAGAGTGTGTAACCGACGAGTCTGTCGAGAATTCGGCGAGTTTCTTGGGCTTGTACAACTCGATTGTCGATATCGCGGCAGTGAGTCAAAGCATCGCGGATTGCTTCGCGGGTGATTTCGTGAAACACCATCCGCTTGATGGGAACTTTGGGTTTGAGGATTTGCAGCAAATGCCAGGAAATGCTTTCGCCTTCCCGGTCTTCGTCAGTGGCTAGAATCAGTTCTGTGGCGTCTTTGAGGGCGTCTTTGAGTTCTTTAACAATTTTCTTTTTATCTTTCGGGATGACGTAGAGGGGTTCAAAGTCTGCTTCCACGTTTACGCCCAGTTGCGCCCATTTTTCTCCTTTAACGGCTTCTGGTATTTCTTCGGCGGAGGATGGTAGGTCGCGGACATGGCCCATCGATGCCTCTACACGGTAGGTGGAGGGCAGGAAGTTGCGGATGGTGCGGGCTTTGGTAGGAGATTCGACGATGACTAAGGTTGACATGGCATCTTTTAAATATGGATGGCAGCGCAGCTAGAGGGTCTAAGTTAGAGAGTTTAGGTCAGATGTCAAGGTTTCTTTCAACTTTGGGCGATTATTTTCAAACTACCTTAATTTTTAACTTACTGCCGATCGGGTGGCAGGTGACAATGTGATGGGATTTTACTGCTTTGGGGGCAGAGGCTGCGAATCGCCTCTCTACAAGATGCACGGGATGATGACCTGACTCTAGCAGAATTGTCGCTAACTGGATGTTGAGACTGCAGGATGCGGGCGGATGGTTCCTCAATCTGGTTGTAACTTGAAGGCTGGGGCGATCGATTGCGCGATTTTAGATTTTAGATTTTAGATTTTAGATTTTAGATTGGGAAAGATTTACTGAGTAGAGGTTTGGGATTATCGATCGGGCGATTTTAGATTTTAGATTTTAGATTTTAGATTTTAGATTGGGAAAGATTTACTGAGTAGAGGTTTGGGACTACCGATTTTAGATTTTAGATTTTAGATTTTAGATTGGGAAGAAAGATTTAAAGCAATCACAGAGGATTAAAATTAATTGAGCGATCGCTCAATTCTATGAACAATGCTATGACATTTGAATTCGACCATCTTTTCATCTTTACTGATATTGGTGCTTCCGAAGCTAATCGTTTATCATCCTTTGGTTTAGTTGAGGGTGCATCTCGCATTCATCGCGGACAAGGTACAGCCAATCGCTCTTTCTTTTTCCATAACGCAATGTTGGAATTGTTATGGATTCACGATCCAGAAGAGGCGAAGTCTGAGCCAATTCATCGGACTCGTCTTTGGGAGCGATCGACAAATCGGAATAATGGTGCGTGTCCATTTGGCATCTGTTTGCGTCCCGCCAAAGGTTCTGAGGACACAGTTGCATTTTCTAGTTGGGCATATCGTCCACCTTATTTATCTGAAACGATGAGTATCGCAGTAGGAACAAATAGTGATGTTTTGACTGAGCCGATGCTTTTCCAAATTTCCTTTGGTAAACGTCCAGATCAATACTTTGCTGATAAGTCACAGCCTTTGGATCATGGTGTTGGTTTCCGCGAAATTACTCGTGTAGAATTAGTCAGTCCTGCTGCCAATAATCCGTCACCTGAACTTCAAGCAGTGCTTGAGACAAATCAGCTAAAGTTACGGATAGGAACCGAGTATTTTGTGGAGCTTGGTTTTGATGGAGAAGTGCAGGGACAACAGGTAGATTTTCGACCGGGATTGCCGCTTATTATCAGTTGGTAATCTAAAGCCGTAAAACAATTAATAAGATGGCTGCTGTATCGAAGGATCTGCGATCGTTCGTACAGAAGGCGGACTGACAAGTGCAGGAACATTAGAGGCCATTGAGAATTTTCCAAGTTTGCTGAGTAAACTAGATATATAGTAACCCCCAATTTATTGAGGACTGGAAAATGGAGAGAATTACTGACCTGCCTGGGTATCGCATAACAGAACAACTCTATGCAGGGTCTCGCACTCTAGTTTATCGCGGTGTTCGGGAGTGCGATCGGACTCCAGTCGTCATCAAACTGCTGCGAAACGAATACCCCAGCTTCAGCGAACTGCTGCAATTCCGCAACCAATATACCATCGCCAAAAATCTACGTCTACCTGGAGTGGTTGAACCCCTCGATTTAACACCTTACAAAAACGCCTATGCTTTGATAATGGAGGACTTTGGAGGAGTGTCCCTGTCTACTTATGCCGAGGTAGCAATTGATAAAAACCAACCCGATAAATCTCTATCTTTAGAAAACTTTCTCACCCTAGCCAGGGAACTAGCAAATATTCTCCACTCTCTCTACCAAAACCGAGTTATTCATAAAGATATCAAACCAGCCAATATTCTGATTAACCCACATAGCAAACAAATTAAACTCATTGACTTCAGTATTTCTTCCCTGCTGCTGAGAGAAACCCAAGAAATCCAGAATCCCAACACCATCGAAGGAACCTTAGCTTATCTCTCCCCAGAAAAGACAGGAAGAATGAATCGAGGCATTGACTATCGGAGTGACTTTTATTCGCTGGGTGTCACCTTCTATGAATTGTTGACAAAACAGTTACCCTTCGACTCAGACGACCCAATGGAGTTAGTGCATTGTCATCTAGCCAAACAGCCGATTCCCGTACATCAAATCAACCCCGAAGTCCCCCTAATTTTATCCCAAATTGTTAGTAAACTGATGGCCAAGGATGCGGAAAATCGCTATCAGAGTGCATTAGGACTGAAACACGATTTAGAGATTTGTCTGGCTCAATTACAAAACACGGGTAAAATTGAGACGTTTGCATTGGCAACGCGGGATATTACAGACCATTTCCTCATCCCCGAAAAGCTCTACGGCAGAGAAACAGAAGTTGAAACCTTATTAGCAGCCTTTGAGCGAGTCAGCAGAGGCAGCACCGAAATGATGCT
>NZ_JAUBOX010000104.1:0-22268 GCF_036700445.1 Microcoleus sp. T3_B1 | reverse complement strand
TTATTGTGGAACAGGCATCTTGCCTGTTGCTAAAAATGTTAATTTATTGTGGAACAGGCATCTTGCCTGTTGCTAAAAATCTTGTTGACAAAAGAAATAATTCAAATAAAAGAGATCCAAAATGACAAAAATATAGTAAAATAGTAGATTGTGATTAATCTAAGGATATCAACAGATTATGGCTAAGAAGAGCATGGTCGAGCGCGAGAAAAAGCGCCAGAGACTCGTAGACAAGTACGCCGACAAGCGGGAAGACCTGAAAGACCAGTTTGACCAAGCTACCAATCAGATGGACAAAATGGCGATTCACCGCCAACTACAACAGCTACCCCGCAGCAGTTCGCGGACTCGCTTGCGGAACCGCTGCTGGGCAACTGGACGCCCCAGAGGTTACTATCGTGACTTCGGACTGTCTCGCAACATGATGCGAGAAATGGCTCACGAAGGTCTTTTGCCCGGTGTTGTGAAGTCTAGCTGGTAGCACGAAGAAAGAAGGAAGGCACGACACGGATGATGACACGGATACACGGATGATGTTTTTCTGAAATTGTCGTGTTTCTGGAGATTTATTCTAAAGAAAAAGGAAGAAGGAAGAAGGAAAAAAAACTTATAAATAATCGGCAAGATTATGTTTGGGGTTGATTCTTGTTTCAGACTTATGAGTTAAATTTTCCTCCTTCTTGCTTCACTGGCCACAGCATTTATCGATGCCTAGACTATCGAGTAACAAGTCGCTGACGGCATTGGCGATCGCAAATTCGCCGTAGAAGCTTTTAGAAAAATCATAGGCCTGCATTTCGGTGACGATCGCAATTACGAGGCTGCCCACGTCATTCTCGCCTTCCATACGCTGGCGAACATAGATTTGGGCAGCTCTTTTAGCTATTTGCTGGTTGGCTGCTTCTGGGATAAACTCGGAGTCTAGCCATGCCAGCAGCGTTTGTTGGAGCCATTGGCCTTCTTGTTCGGGGTTTTTGGCGGGCGGTAAGGTAATAGGTTCAATGGTTTCAGACATGATTATTCCTAATTGCTAATGTTGACTTTGAAAAGTTAACTGAGAAATGACAACTGATAAATATATGCAATATGATATACCGACAATTATACAAGGATATGCCCAAGGCTACTTCTTGATGGCAAATGACGGCGAGGAAAGTTTGGGGTGGTATTCCAGCCGACAGCGGGCGCTGATTCCCCTGGATGAAAGATTTACCTATCCGAAATCCCTGCGTCGCCAAATCAATCAAAATCGATTTTCGGTGGCTGTGAACCGCGATTTTGGGGCGGTGGTTGAGGGTTGTGCCGATCGCGAAACGACTTGGATTTCTAAGGAGCTCAAGAAGATTTACTGGGGTTTGTATGAGGCCGGTTGGGCTTACAGCTTCGAGACTTGGTGCGGGGACGAATTGGCGGGCGGTATTCTCGGATTGTCGATCGGCGGTGCGTTTATTGGGGAGTCGATGTTTTACCGAATTCCCGATGGTTCTAAGGTGGCGATGGTGAAGTTGGTGGAGAGATTGCGCGATCGATCTTATCTGATGTTCGATGCTCAAATGAACAATCCGCACTTGGAAAGATTCGGAGCTTATACTGTTAAGGAAAAACTGTATAACACTCTTTTGCAAGCAGCTTTGAAGCGCCGCTGTTTCCTATTTTGAATATTAGGTCAGTAGGGAAATGGCATTGCCATTTTAGGCTCGAATAGTGGGTTCAAACAATAGTATAATTAAGCTCATATACTTCTCGGAGACAACCACAATGCAAGTCACAACCGAAGAAATTATTTATCCATCCAGCGACGGTCAACCAATGGCAGACAGCACAATACAATACAAATTAATTGTCACAATCAAAGAAGGTTGCGAATCGCTGTTTGAAGATGATCCCAACGTGTTTGTAGCCGCCGATTTACTTTGGTATCCGGTTGAAGGTAGACCAGATATTTCTCAAGCGCCGGATACGATGGTGATATTTGGTAGACCAAAAGGCGAGCGACGTTCCTACATACAATCTCGCGAAGATAATATTGCTCCCCAAGTCGTCTTTGAAATTCGCTCCCACAACGATAGTAACACAAAAATGAACAAGAAACTTTCATTTTACTATCGTTATGGAGTCGAGGAGTATTACCTTTACGATCCAGAAAGAAATCAGTTAGAAGGTTGGCAAAGAATTGAAGGAATCTTAGAACCGATTGAACCGATGGAGGGATGGATAAGTCCCAGACTGGGAGTGCGGTTTGAGTTGCCAGAAGAAGGGTTAGAAATCTATCGCCCTGATGGAGAAAAGTTTCTTTCCTATTCCGAAATAAATGCAGAGCGGCTATTAGAGCGACGGCGCGCCGAACAAGAATTTCAGCGTGCAGAAGAAGCCTCGCAGCGCGCAGAAGAAGCCTCGCAGCGGGCCGAACAAGAAGCTCAAAAAGCGGAACGTTTAGCCGCCAAACTGCGCGAATTGAACATCGATCCTGATAGCATCTAAGCTCGAACTAGGAGAATAAACCCGGTTTGTCAAAGAAATCGGGTTTCTGGGGATAGCAGTTATTTACTTTTTTCAGGGCGAACGGGGATATTTGGCCGATCGCCCCCCAGCTCAAATTACCTATACTACAATATATAATACAGATATTCGAGCCAAAATCCTTGGCGCTCAGAAAAATCAGAATCGAAGCCCCTTGAATGTGTAAAAATACTGAAGCAAACATTACTAAACCCTGCACGGAGCAATTGTTGTGGATTCCAGATATAACCCCCAATCCATAGAAGAAAAATGGCAGCAGACATGGGCTGAGCAAAACTTAGACCAGATGCCAGAAGATACCCAAAAGCCTAAATTTTATGCCTTATCCATGTTCCCCTACCCGTCGGGAAACCTGCACATGGGCCACGTCCGCAACTACACAATTATTGATGTAATTGCCAGACTCAAGCGAATGCAAGGCTATCGGGTATTGAATCCGATGGGGTGGGACGCTTTTGGTTTGCCCGCAGAAAATGCCGCCATCGAGCGCGGAATTCCCCCGGCAAAATGGACGTATGAAAATATTGCCCAAATGAAAGGCTTATTTCGCCGTCTCGGCATTTCCTTTGATTGGACAAAAGAAGTTACAACTTGTTCTCCCGATTATTATCGGTGGACTCAATGGATTTTCTTACAATTTTTAGAAGCAGGATTAGCATATCAAAAAGAAGCGGCAGTTAATTGGGACCCGATCGACCAAACAGTCTTAGCAAACGAACAAGTAGATAACGAAGGACGTTCCTGGCGTTCCGGTGCCAAAGTCGAGCGCAAATTATTGCGGCAGTGGTTCCTCAAAATTACCGATTACGCCGAACAGTTATTAAACGACTTAGACAAATTGCCAGATTGGCCAGAAAGAGTCAAATTAATGCAAGCTAACTGGATCGGCAAATCAGTCGGCGCTTACTTAGAATTTCCGATTGTCGGAATGGATGAAAAAATCGCTGTTTTCACCACTCGCCCAGACACAGTTTACGGCGTCAGTTACCTTGTTTTAGCGCCGGAACATCCACTAACTCAGCGCGTGACAACCGCAGACAGAAAAGCGGCCGTAGAAACCTTCATCAAAGAAGTCGCCGCCCAAAGCGAGATCGATCGCACAGCCGAAGACAAACCAAAGCGCGGTATCCCCACAGGCGGCAAAGCAATCAACCCTTTCAACGGCGAAGAAATTCCCATTTGGATTGCCGATTATGTATTGTACGAATACGGCACCGGCGCAGTTATGGGAGTACCCGCCCACGACACGCGAGATTTCAAATTTGCCAATCAATATCAACTGCCAATTAAAGTAGTAATTGTGGATGATGATGAGCTGCCATTGAGCGAAGCTTACACCGAACCAGGAATTATGATTAATTCCGAAAGCTTCAACGGCATGGATTCAATTAAAGGCAAAGCAGCGATTATTCACCATGCCGAAAATGCAGGTTATGGCAAAGCCCGCATCCAATACCGCTTGAGAGATTGGTTGATTTCTAGACAGCGTTATTGGGGCGCTCCGATTCCCGTAATTCACTGTCCCACCTGCGGGACAGTACCCGTACCCGCATCGGATTTGCCCGTATTGTTGCCGGAAAATGTACAATTTACTGGCAAAGGTTCGCCCTTGGCAAAGATGGAAGAATGGGTAAACGTTCCTTGTCCGAGTTGCGGGACTGCGGCGAAGCGGGAAACAGATACGATGGATACTTTTATAGATTCTTCGTGGTATTTCTTGCGCTATCCCGATGCTCAAAATCAAGAGCAAGTCTTCGATACGGCAAAGACAAATGATTGGATGCCCGTAGACCAATATGTCGGCGGCATCGAACACGCAATCTTGCACTTGCTGTATTCGCGGTTCTTTACCAAGGTTTTGCGCGATCGGGGTTTGATCAATTGTGACGAACCATTTAAACGCCTGTTAACTCAAGGCATGGTGCAAGCAATGGCCTATAAAAATCCTGTTACTGGCAAATACGTTCCCCCAGCAGATATAGACCCCACAAATCCCAAAGATCCTCAAACTGGCGAAGCTTTGGAAGTCTTCTACGAGAAGATGTCCAAATCAAAATACAATGGCGTTGACCCCTTGCAAGTTATGGGCAAATATGGGGTAGATACGGCGCGGATGTTTATTTTATTCAAAGCGCCCCCAGAGAAGGATTTGGAGTGGGACGACGCTGATGTGGAAGGGCAATTTCGCTTTTTAAATCGCGTTTGGCGCGTGGTTACAGAGTTTGGTGCACCCCCCCCTGCCCCCCCTTCGCAAGGGGGGGAGAAAGAGGTTTTAAGTAAACCTGAGAAGGATTTGCGGCGGGCGATTCACACTGCAATTAAGGAAGTGAGCGAAGATTTGGAGGGCGATTATCAGTTCAATACTGCTGTTTCGGAAATGATGAAACTCAGCAATGCTTTGAATGATGCTAAATGTAAAGATTCGCCAATTTATGCAGAAGGAATTAACACTTTGATTCGCTTGTTAGCGCCTTTTGCGCCGCATATTGCTGATGAATTGTGGCACAATACTGGTAACAGTGAATCGGTGCATACGCAAACTTGGCCGAGTGTGGATGCTTCTGCGTTAATTACCGATGAAATTACGCTGGTAATTCAAGTTATGGGCAAAACTCGAGGCACAATTCAAGTGCCTTCTGGTGCTGATAAAGCTGCGTTGGAAAAGTTTGCTCGCGAGTCTGAATTGGCTAAGCGTCACCTTGAAGGTAAGGAGATTAAAAAGGTAATTGTGGTGCCTGGAAAGTTGGTTAATTTCGTGGTAGCTTGAGGGTAAAAATCGCTACCTGTAGGCAAGCTATCGTTTCTACACAAACACAACCTAATCCCCTTTAAACACTATCGGGCAACTATTATTTACTATAAGAGTAGACAAGTTGCCCTTTTTTTACTAACTTTAAGGGAATTTTAGGATTGTTTAGCGGCTCGTTTCTTAGCCTCACCTTTTCTTCCCATTCTTTAAATTTAGGTTCCAGCATTTCAGGTGTAAGTTTATAAATCTCTTTGAGAGTTATGCCTTCATACAGTCCAATATACCAAGCTTCTACTCGGCGATACTTGTCAAGTATAATTTCATTCAAATGATGGTGAGTAGTGACCCCACCGCTTCTATTGAGAGCAATATTTATTGTTTTAAGTTCGTATTCTTTTCCTTCAGCATCAATAGCATCGTTTCCTTCACGTCCAGGCGATATCCGCAGCCCTAAAAGAATTAATAACTGTAAAGTCTTTCCCCCGTTATCTTGAAAAATATCCGCAATACCATATTCACTAGCCAGATTTTGCAATTCTTGGATGCTTTTCATAGCATTTTCTAGCCGTTTAGCATCTGAAATGCGTTCTGCTTCCGTGGTAACAGCCTCTTCAACAGGCTCTACAACTGACGGAGAAACTGGTTCAGCTATTAGGGTGTTAATGAGAGCTGTACTTTCGCCGCTTTGGCTAAAACTGATTAAATAAGTAGCGGGTACATCGAGCGCTTCAGCTAGAGCGAAAATAACTTCAAAGGATGGCGATCTTTCACCGCGTTCCAATAAGCTGATATAGTCAGTAGTCTTGTCTATGAGTTCTGCTAACTCGTCCTGTGTCATCCTTTTTTCTCTGCGTAACTGACTTACCTTGACTGCAAATTGTTGTCTGGCTTCTTTGTAATTCATACCCCTCACAATTCATAAAAACGAACTGAAAGTTCGCTTTTTGAATGGTACGAAGAATTTATACACAAAACAACGAACTGAAAGTACGGATTTAGTAACACTGAGAGTACGGATTTTGATATAATGACAGTAGGCTGTGTCTTTTGTACCTTAAACTAATCTAAATTAAGCATGAGTAACATTTTGCCCGCTCCAATTTACACCACCCAATACGGTCAATCTTATTTGGGAGATTCTCTTCATCTCCTGAATAGTCTTGCTAGCAATTCTATAGATTTGGTGATTACATCCCCTCCTTTTGCATTGCAACGCCAAAAGAGTTATGGAAATGAGGATCAAGATTTATATGTTGATTGGCTGCTGGGCTTTGCTCCTGAAATTAAAAGAGTTCTTAAGGATACTGGAAGTTTTGTTATAGACCTTGGAGGTGCTTATCAGAAAGGAATACCTGTACGGTCGCTGTATAATTACCGCGTACTTATTAGGTTATGTGACGAATATGAATTTAAACTTGCTCAAGAGTTTTTCTGGTTTAATCCTTCAAAACTTCCATCTCCTATAGAGTGGGTGAATAAAAAGAAAATCCGGGCAAAAGATTCTGTGAATACTGTTTGGTGGCTTTCCAAAACGAATCAACCTCAAGCGAATATTACTAAAGTCAAAGTAGAGTATTCTGAGAGAATGAAAAAACTTTTGAAAAATGCTGATGAATTTTACACGCCCAAAGAACGTCCTTCCGGTCACAATATTAGCGATCGATTTGCCAAAGATAATGGAGGTGCTATTCCATCTAATTTGCTAGAAATTTCTAATTCTGAAAGTAATTCTCAATACTTGCGTTGGTGCAAAGAGTTTAATGTTAAGGCGCATCCGGCACGTTTTCCCCAAAGATTACCGTCATTTTTTATAAATTTTCTTACTGAACCGGGAGACTTGGTAGTAGATATTTTTTCTGGTTCTAATACTACGGGTTTTGCAGCAGAAGAATTATCAAGAAACTGGATAAGCTTTGAAAAAGAAAAACAATATGTTGCTGCATCAATATTTAGATTTTTGCCTCAAGAATCTTTTGGGCAAGCGGATACAATATACAACCAATTGTTAACTGAGGAAGCATCAGGATTGATTTTACCTCAAAATAGGCTAGTTTTTGAAGTTAATAATTATTGTTTTTAATTTGGCTAAACAGCCAAAATTTTATTTGAGTTACCACAATGCTCGAAATACAAAATAGATACAGACATTGTTTGAAGTTGCTATTTTTAATAGGAAAGATTTGGGCGATCGCCTACATTGCTTCCTGTATACTCTTGTTTTTTCTGCAAACTCGTTTGATCTTTCAGCCAACACCTACAATCGCCAAAACACCGGATGCTTTTAACATCCCTTACCAAGAAGTTTGGTTGCCAGTTAAGGGTCGATCGCGCAAAATTGAAAAACTTCACGGTTGGTGGCTGCCCGCCGCAAATCGAAAATCATTAGGAACTTTATTGTACCTGCACGGCAGGGGTTTGAACATCGGTGCGAATATCAGTCAATCTTACCGCTTTCGGCAATTGGGTTTTTCTGTATTGCTGATTGATTACCGGGGTTACGGCCGCAGTCAAGGCAGTTTTCCGAAGGAATCACAAGTATATGAAGATGCTGAAGTTGCTTATAATTATTTAGTTAAGCAGCGGCAATTGTTGCCTAGCCAAATTTTATTTTACGGTCATTCAATGGGAGGTGCTGTTGCTATTGAGTTAGCAATCAGGCATCCAGAAGCTGCTGGCTTGATTGTCCACAATTCGTTTACTTCTATGGTGGATATGGTGGAAAATAATGCTTATATGCGATTTTTTCCGGTGCGGTTGTTGCTGACGCAAAGGTTTGATTCTCTGGCTAAGGTCAAATCACTGCGAATGCCGATTTTGTTTGTTCACGGGATTGCCGATCGTTTTGTTCCTGCTACTATGAGCAAAAAGTTATATGCTAGTTCTCCTGAATATAAAAAAATTTTGCTAGTTCCTAATGCTAGGCACAATAATGGAGATGCTTTTTTTAATAATCCCGAATATCGCCAAACTATTGTGGATTTTGCCGAAAAAGTAATCGATCGAAAAAAACTATGACTTACGCACTCCGCCTTCATAACCGGGTTTTTCACCGCATCTGCTGGTTACAACAAAGTTTTTTCGTAAAAAACCAGGTTTCCGAGCACCCATGCGTATAGCGGTTCTCAATAAAATGAGGTACACACCGCTCACAACTGATGCCCTATGCCCTATGCCCTATGCCCTATGCCCTATGCCCTATGCCCTATGCCCGCGAGAGCACCTCATGTTACTGAGAAAGGCTATAAGTCCTATTTAATTGTTAGTTTCAAAAAGTAATTGCACGATCGCTCCGCATTCCAATTTTAATACAGATTGAGCGCTGCCGCCATTAACGGCAATTTCTACCCAACCGTCAGAACCAGTTATGGCAATTAAATCGCCCGGTTCGGTGTCGCTGTAGGTTTTACCGCTGGGGATGCGAATTGCATCAGAACTATTGCTAATTGTCAATGACCAATTGTTACCTATAATGCAATTATTCGGGATATTAGTAATTAGATTGCCAAAGCGATCGACATATTGAATGCAGCCTGCTGCACCTGTGGCTGTAACGGCACAATTTGGTATCTCTAACTCTACTAAACTTGCAGGGTCGATCGCCCCTCCCAAGTCTTCCAACGCCACCCCGTTGGCCAAGTGAGCGCCCGCTGCTGCAAAAATATCGCGACCGTGAAAAGTGCTGCTGGGTTGAGGTGTGCGCCAGTATTGAGAATTCGTGAGTTCGACAGAGGATCTCGCACTTTCCCGACTCAACACCCCGCTAAACAACCCGTTATCCGGCCCGACAAGAAAGCAATTAGCACATTTAATCGCAACCGGGCGTCTCTTGCTTCCCACCCCCGGATCGACGACAGCAACGTGTACGGTTTCCGGCGGAAAATAAGCAAAAGCAGTCATCAAACAAAACCTCGCCGCCGCAATATTTTGAGAGGGTATTTGGTGCGTAATGTCAATGACTTTTAACTGCGGGTTAATTTGGGCGATCGCACCTTTCATCACTCCCACATAAACATCGCTTAATCCAAAATCCGTAAGCAGAGTTATAATTCTATTTTTAGACATATATCCAAAGGTAAAAATATGGTATCACAATGGGAAAACTTTCTGCAAAACTTGGGAGAATGGCACGGTTCCTTCACTCAGCTATCAACGCGAGGAGAGGTACTTCAAGATACTCCTAGCATTATTTCTCTCGAAGGCTTCAATGACAACAAAACAGTGCGATTGAAACTGCGTCGGTTTTCCCCAAATCCTAGCGGTGTCGGCGAACCGGAAGTCAGCGAACTTGTTCGAGAATATCAAAGTTTGGGACGAGATATCCTATTTTTTGAGAATGGAGCTTTTTCTCAGGGTACTATTCAACTAGCGCCTTTTTCAGAGTGCGGTGCCGAGTTGAGTTTTATCTACAATTATCGTCGGTTGCGCTTCCCTCTGACATACAATACCGACGGCAATTTATCCAAACTTATCTTAATTCGGGAAAAGCAGCTTGATAAAAATGTCCCCGAACGTCCGCCTTTAACTGTTGAAGATTTGCTGGGAGAGTGGGAGGGCGAGGCCGTGACAATGTATCCTGATTCGCGTTCTCCTGACTTTTCTTCTACCAATTTACAATTGCATTTAGAAAGTAGCGATCGCCTAGTGCACAAAATCACTTTTGGCAGTAATGCTAGTGTTATCACTTCTAGCGCCACCATAGACGGTTCAGTTCTGCACTTTAACGAAGGTGCTTCACCCGTGCAAGTTGTGCTCCTTCCTGACGGCGGTTCTTGCACTTTACCTGTCAAGATTGAATCCAGAAAACCTATATTTTTCGAGGCCGGTTGGTTGGTAGAACCTGACTTGCGGTTTCGGATGATTCGCAGTTACAATGAGCGGGGTGAATGGGTAAGTTTGACTTTAGTTAAAGAACGAAAAATTAGTCATTAGTAATTTAGTCATTAGTCATTAGTCATTAGTTAGTAGGGGCGGGTTTTACCCTAAATATTTATAGGTAACTCAGGAAATAGATAAACCCGCCCTTTGGATTTGATGCTCTTCCAGTCCACTTTACGGCGGAGGAAAGTTTATGTAGCAGCTAATTTTATTTGCGGGACTTTGTTTCCTGGGTTTGCGATTGAATCACCGCACTCCAATCATCATTGTTAACAGCCGCTTCCAAATCCTTAGCGCGTTCGCCGTCATTTTTGGCTGCTGTTTCTAACTCTTTGGTAAGACTAGAATCTGCCATTGCTTTACGCAATTTCAGCTTCTTTTCCTCATAAGCTTTTTGTTCCTCAGCAGACATTGCCGATCGCGCTGCTTGACCTACCGTAGCCGCCCACATTTCGCTGTCAGCACCGTTCCCAGGCGGAATGCTGCCAATTTCTGCTATCCAAGCATCCCGCAAACTTTCCATTTCTTCCCGCTTCGGAAATTTGAAAGTTTGCACGCGCAGGAAAGCGCAATTTTCGACGCCATTTTGGGCGATGTGACCGTTGATTGAAAGCAGGATATTTCGCGAATAACCGATAAACTGAGTGTTGCGGGAAGTGTCCATTACAGCGTAAACGCCGGCGACTTTCGCGTTAGTTGCCAAATCGCGCCATGTATCGATCGACATTACTTGCGTGCCGTCATTTTCTAATTCAGAAATAGTCGCTGCTGCGCTGTGTTCTGCATCGGAACTGTATAAAAAGTTGTGCAGTCCTTCATGGGCGACAGGTACGTTTTGATGTTCAATTGCTACGTCTCGATCGGCATTCACTTGATTAGCTTCCATTAAACTCAATTCCTCAAAAAATGTCAACTTTACTCATTAAATCTCACTTTCAAGGGCGGGTTTTCCAACCCACCCCACAATAAAGTTCTCTTTGTGGAACAGGCATCTTGCCTGTTCTATTGTTTTTTTTGCCCTTATATAGCAATCCTAAATGAGATGTAGGGGTAGTGCTAAGAGTGCCTACCCCAGCATCATGGGGGCAACCACGGGGGGTTTGCCCCTACAAGAATTACACAAATGATGCGAGGATTGCTATAGCGGTTCTCAAAAAAGTGAGGTATGCCCACGGAGGCCACGGAGGCCACGGAGGCCACGGAGGCCATGAGTACCTCATATGAGAGCTCGAGAGGCTATATATACTTAACTTACGGCAATTTGTTGCAATTCCTCGTCAGTCAATTTAACTTCGAGCGCCTGCACAGAGTCCTCAATACTCGATACTTTGGTCGCACCGGGAATCGGAACGACGCAGGGCGATTGAGCCATCAACCAAGCTAATACTATACAGTAAACTGAAACGTTTTTTTCTGCTGCTAATTTGGCGATCGCGGGCATATCTTGCAAGCTGGTGACGCGGCGGCTTCCTCCCAAAGGACTCCAGGGAAAAAATGTCAGTTTTTCGGTTTCGCAATATTCCAGAACCCCGTCTGATTCCGGCTGTCTGTGCCACGGATTGTACTGATTCTGCACGGAGACAACTTCTACTGTATCGCGGGCACGTTTGATCTGCTCTACAGAAAAGTTGGACACTCCAATAAATCGAATCATTCCTGCTTCTACTGCTTCTTTTGCAGGTGCTAGGGCTGCTTCGATGGTATAAGCAGGATCGGGCGAGTGGTACTGCCAAAGGTCGATCGGTTCCTTGCCGCCCAATGCTTCAAAACTTTCCCGAATTGTCTTGCGTAAATGGTGGGGGTTGCCATTGCGCGTCCACGCACCTTGAGGCCGCATTAAGCCGCCTTTAGTGGCGATAGTAACGGCGCGAGTATCTCCGGTGTACTGTTCCAAAGCTTTGGCAATCAACTGCTCGTTGTGGTGTTTATCAGATTGATCTTGGCAGTAGGAATCTGCTGTGTCAATTAGGGTGACACCCAAATCGAGGGCGCGGTGAATTACCGCCATTGATTGATCTTCGGGGGGCCGGCCGCTTAAGGACATTGGCATACATCCAAGACCGATCGCGCTGATAGTAAAATTACTGTTACCCAGTTTTTTTCTTTTCATTGGTTTGCCTTCTTGTGCGTGGTTTATTTCCAGTTTACATTTCCAGGATAGGTTGAAATCTTACATTTATTGTAATTGCTCAACCCCCTTGACAAGAGAACGAGATAGACATTAGATAAAGGAATGAAAAAACTCCCTGACCTAAAGCAACTATCGGACGAGGCCAAAGACGCCTTGATAGTAAAGCTATGGCAGGAAATCCAAAAACTGCGCTCCGCATTAACCACTGACGAATCAAAACCAGACTCATCGCCCGCTAAAACCAGCTCGAATTCCAGCACTCCACCATCATGCATGATTTAAGCCAAACATCCGACCATCGAAAATAGAAGGACTCAAAAGACAAAAAAGCGTAGGCAGAGCAGGAGGGGGAAGATACCTACATCCCGAACCCGACCAAATCATTATCGCTCAAATCAAGAGTTGTCCCCAGTGTGGAGAAACAGTCACTGCCAAAGCCCAAAAATTGCAATCCGTCTATGACAAAATAGAACTACCACCAATTCGTCCGATCGTCACGCGCATCGAGCGTTACGGTGGTCGCTGCACCTGTTGTCAAACCGACTATCTTGCCCCCGTACCCGCAGGAATGGAACCGGGTTCACCATTTGGCAGTTCAATTCAAAGCCTGGTTACGTATCTGCGCTACACTCATGCCATCAGCTACGAACGGCTGTCGGGAATCTTAGCAGAAGTTTTTGGGCTCAAGATTTCAGAGGGAGCAATCGCCAACCTCTTGGGTACCGTCAAAACCAGTTTAGACGCTCAAGTAAATCAAATACTACAACGGTTGCGGCAGGCAAAATTAATTTGCTCGGATGAAACCAGTGCCAGAGTGAACGGACAAAACCAATGGGAGTGGGTGTTTCAGAACCAAGATATTTGCCTGCATGTCATCCGTCCCAGTCGAGGGGCTGGAGTAATTAGTGAAGTTCTCGGGGAACATCGCCCGCAACTGTGGGTATCAGACCTATTTAGCGCTCAAAAAAATCACCCAGCAGCACAATGGCAGGTGTGTTTAGCCCATCAACTGCGGGATTGCCAATATGCCATTGATGCAGGAGACAAGATTTTTGCCCCAGCAATGAAGAGGTTATTATTAAGGGCTTTTGTCATCCATCGACGACGCGACAGGATGGACGAGGCAAGGCTGGAGGGATATCGCAGCAATTTACGAGAAAGATTAACCAGAATTTTGAGTTTAATGCCACATCAACCGGATGGCGTCCGGTTGCGAAAACGCTATGGCAAGCTGATGGATAATTTGTTCTTATTTCTGGAAGATGCGGCAATTCCACCGACAAATAATTCTAGCGAACAAGCGATTCGGATGAGCGTGATATTTCGCCGTGTGACCAATTGTTTTCGTTCAGAATGGGGGCGAGATTTATTTGCGGCGGTTCGTTCAGTTGTGAATACTGGTAAAAGGCAAGGCTTAACCGCTTATCAAGCTATTCAACAAGCCCTTTCTATTCATGGCTCCCTTTTTTCCCCTAGTTGAGCAATTACCATTTATTTAACTATCTAAGTAAATAGACAAAAATATTTTTTAGATAAGCTGTTTTCCATTGAAAATGTATATTTCAATTCCCTATTCCCCGGTGTCAAATCCTCTCCCTCTCAAACATAATAGACAATCTAGATGTGCAGCCGCTTACCTACCTACTTAACTAGCTGGAAGCGCTGGTGTAAAAGCGGAGTGCAAATTGCCAGAAGTAGCGGGAGAAAAATAACAGCCCGATCGCCAATATTCCCGCCCCTGCGATCCAAACGATTTCACCTCTCCCCAGCATGGCTTCTGCAGGCACAGTCGTCAAGAAGGCAACGGGAACTACGAAGGTGAAGAAAAATCGATAAGCTGCGGGATAAGCTGCCATGGGAAATCTACCCGCTTCTAACAATCCTTTGAGGACTTCGGTAACATTGTAAATTTTGACAAACCAAATGCTGGTGGCCCCTAACATAAACCATATACTGTAAAGAGTAATAGTTCCGAAGAACAGCGGTATTGCTGTTAAAAAATAGTTGCCGATTGCTACTCCCAATTTGTTTCCAGCATACAACAGCAATACGATGCCCAAGATTAAATCTGGCATTCCCCAAGGCGAAACTGTGTTTGCAGATAGCCAGAATTGGGAACTGATGGGTTTGAGGAGTACGAAATCGAGAGTACCTTGCTGGACTCGATCGACAATACGGCTGAGATTAGGTGCTAGAAACGTTGACGAAAACCCCTGCAAAACCGTAAAAATGCCGAGTACAACTAAAGCCTCTTCCCATTTCCAGCCCGAAAACGTGTAGCCGGTACGGTAGAACAAAAATAGCCCAAACAAGCTGCCAGTAAGATTTCCGAGGCTGCTGATGGTCGCGAGGACAAAGTTGATTCGGTATTCTAGTTCCGCTGCGATCGCCGCACCCCAGAACATTTTCAGTACGTGCAAATATCGTCCCATGTTTATAGCCATTTTTTGCCGTGTAAATACTTAAATTCCCATATTGTAAAGCTTGTGTGAAGTTAACTGCTGTACTGGCTACTCATTTCACTATAACAATAAATTATTGATACCGCTTGCCTACGTAGTTTTACTGACAAACTGTATTAAGTTATTTAACCAATTTTAAATATAAATTACAATTATTAATTAAAGTCAATCTTAAGCCCATATATTTTGGCAATTATTAAGCCGAATTCATGTCTTCACACAAAGCCTCGCTTGATACATTGGAAATACTAATATGTTACAAGTTTTAATATTATAAATATTTCAAAAACATCTAGCCATACCCAAACGCAACACTTAGGATGGGGCATACGTACTCAAAAGGAATACGTAATCAGGAATGCGTAATTATACGCACAAAAGAGGGATCGAGGAATTGACCTAGCTAACAACACGTAAGGAAAAAAAGACATGGATGCTTTAACATTATCGAGACTGGGCGTCAAGCACACCAAGAGTGCAGTAGCCGAATCGCTGCGGATCAATACAGGATACGACGTGACAAGCCCAGTCACTTTTTACGGGATTGTCAACGAGCGCTGCAATGTTAAATGCCGCCAGTGCGAGTATTGGCGACTCAAAGAATATAAAGACGAAATGACGATCGAAGAATGGCAAAATGCCCTCTTGAGCGTCAAAGACTTTGTGGGCGAATTTTCAATCAACTTTAGCGGCGGCGAACCTTATATTAAAAAAGGTTTTCTAGACTTGCTGGCCTTTGCGAATAAAAATGGCATTCACGCCGGCGTCACCACCAACGGCTATTGCATGACCAGGGAAAACGCAGCCAAAACTGTCGCTGCTCGTCCTTTTAATGTGAATATGTCCGTTGACGGGCCGAACGCAGAACTGCACGATTATTTGCGGGGTCAACCCGGATTGTTCGATCGGCTTTCTAAAGGAATCGGCTATCTGCGCGAAGAACAAGAAAAACAGAACGTCTTGTTTCCGATCAACGTCAAACCGACAATGAACCGACTCAATTTCCGCCACCTCCCGGAAATAGTCACCTGGGCTCAGGGAATTGGGGCGACGACGGTGAACTTCCAATCCGTCAACCGCTGGACGCCAGAAACATACGAGGAATTGTGGATTGAAAAAGAAGACATGGAGGAATTTTCACAAGTAATCGAGCGGCTAATTGAAATGAAGAAGAACGGCGCTCCGATTATGAACAGCGATGAAGTGTTGCGATTGATGATTCCTCACTTTGCCGAAGAAACAGCTCCTGATTCAACTCGTCCTTGTCGCGTTGGACTGCGAAATTACTGGATTGATACGCGCGGCGATGTGAAATTGTGCGATGAGTTTCCGGTGATTGGTAATGTGAAAAACGCCAGCGCCCGCGAGATTTGGTACGGCGAAAAAGCTCAGGAAGTCCGCCGCGATACTTTGAATTGCGGCAAGCTTTGTCTGATTACTTGTGTTTCGCAGAAGACGATTTTGGACAAGGTGAAAATGGGGATGAAGTTATTAAAGAATTGAGGTTTGACCAGTGTTAATATTGCTTCTGTTCATGGTTGCCGGGTTTTATCAGAAACCCGGTTTTTTGTTTAATGAATTGTATTCCTGTTCGGTTGGGCTAAAGGATGCGGGAATGCCGTTTCCCTACGAATACAATGTTTTGTATCAGTCGTAGGGTGGGTGACGGTGAAAAATCATTGCACCGCAGCCCTTTACTAAGCTGTTCTGCATTTAAATTGTCTGTCAAAAAACAATCTAACTCTTGTGGGGTGGGCGTCCCGCCCGCCCTGAATATGCAATTTAAAGGCGCGACAGCTTATTGACTCTCACGCACCGCTTTACCTGGGCAATATTTTTCTTACCAGCCGCAGGATTCTGGGGGATATTTTTCTCGCCAGCGGCAGGCTACCCAGTATCAGCAGGCCGAATATTAAACCGAAAAGCAAACTCCAGATAATCGTCGCGGTGAAGGGATGAAGCGGGAGGGAAAAATCGGGTTGCTATTTAATCGGTGTATCTTTGATTAGGGGATAGCTGACCCAAAAGATTTGTCCGCCGCCGATCGCAGTTCCGACAAAAATATGATATTCTCAAGTTGGCGAGATCGCTTTTTCTCTTTGTCTTCCTTCTTCCTGCCGATTTCCATTTGTTCTCGCTCGCGCTAACATTCCCTCTCTTGCTGCTCCCGGTTCAATTCCACCTGTGCGATTGCCACCATCCCGCGAATTGTGGATGTTGTGTGCTGGAACAAATCTTGATTAGGAATCAGGTAGTTTAAGTATTTTTCAATATCCCTTTCCATGCCAAAAGAGCGATCGACCTTCCCAGACACAATAGCGAGCGCATTGCTTTTACTCAATCAGTATTGAAAACATCCTGCAAGTTACGATAACCACTAATAACGCGCAAAATCTCAATACCATCACCAACTATTTGATAAAAAATGATGTATCCCATCAATGGCACACCACGTAAACTGGGAGAAAATTGTGAATACGATCGCCCCAAATATGGAAACTGTGCAATCTGCTGACATTTTTTACCAAATCCTTCCACAAAGCGCTCTCCTGCATCCACGCTTTGCGCCAAAAAGTAATCGGAAATTTCGGATAAATCTCGACTCGCTTCGAGCGTAATAAGCAAGCGATTCATGCTCTTAATTCTCTGGCTTTTTTCACTTTATCTCTAAGTTGAGCTAATACATCGTCTGGATTGAGCAACTCACCCCGTTGTGCTTGTTCTCGTGCTATATCGATTTTCTTCCCAGTTTCTTGTACCCACGCTAAATAGTTTGGGTTGTTGCCGTCATCGGATAAAGTAACATCATCGATTAATAACAGCAAGGCTGTGTTAATTGCTTCTTCAAGGGAGGGATATTGACCGTGCTTTACTAAAGCTTCAAGGACTTGGGTTTGCTCTTGGCTCAAGGTGATTTGCATTGTTACCTCGGATGGGGGCAAGGGTTGGACAATACTTCTACTGTATCGTATTTTATTACAAAAATGCGTGAAGCGAAGCTATCCCGTAGGGAATCGCTCTTGACTGTGGCAGATAGAAAAAGGCGATCGCCCGCGCATTGAGAAATAGAAATAAAGGATCTCGTCCTTTCCATATCAAAAAGAGCGATCGCCTGGGGGTTGAATTAGTAGGTTAGTCGATCGCACTAGCTCTACTTTTTGCCCAAAAAATGCCATTACCAACTAAAAGTTAAAATCTGTCTCGATCGGCAACTACTTACCGCGCCCTGGCTTACAGTCTGCAAAGCCCAACGCTAAGCGAGTCGATCGAGACAACTGGCGATCGCCATTTCCACGACAGCTTCGATGGGATACTCAATAGCCGCCGCGCGGGTAATGAGGGCGATGCGGATGCGATCGGGTAGGTAAGCGAGGATGGATTGAGCGTCAGCCGGAATTTGGCGGGCTGCTTGCGGTTGTCCGTCGCTCATCAAGATTGGGAGCGATCGCAACTGAGCGCTGCTAATCTGAAGGATGCTATTATAGATTAACAGTTACCAAGAAACTGGGTCTAAAGCCCCGTCCTTATAGGACGGCTTTAATTATAAGTAATATGAATAATTATTAAATATACAGACTTGTAAGTAAAAGTTTTAGCAAAAGTGAGAGACTATTCCAATGATAGTTTTAGAGTTTAAGTTGAAGGGCAAAGCGGAACAATATCGAATCATAGACGACATGATTCGGACGGCTCAATTTGTCCGAAATAAAACTCTTAGACACTGGGTAGACAATCAAGGAATTAAGTTAGTAGACCTGTACAAACAATGCGCCGTGATGGCGAAAGAGTTTGAATGGGCAGGCAAGCTTAATTCGATGGCACGTCAGGCTTCCGCCGAACGTGCCATTTTTGCTATACAACGTTTCTTTGCTAATTGCAAAGCTAAGAAACCAGGAAAAAAAGGCTACCCGCAGTTCAAGAAATACACCCGATCTGTGGAATATAAAACTTCGGGATGGGAGCTTTCTACCGACAAGAAATGTCTAACATTTAAAGACGGCTTTGCTGCCGGAAAATTCAAGTTAATTGGTAGTCGGGATTTGCATTTTTATGCGCCTGGTGAGATTAAACGAATCAGAATTGTGCGCCGCGCCGATGGATACTACGCCCAATTTTGCATCAATGTGGAGAGGAAAGAGGAACTTGTTCCGACTGGTAAAGCCACTGGGATAGACGTTGGGTTAAACCACTTCTATGCTGATAGCGACGGCGAAACAGTTCCTAATCCTCGGTATCTCAGAAAAAGCGAAAAAGCTTTGAAGAGATTGCATCAGCGAGTTTCTCGGAAAAAGAAAGGTTCCAAGAACCGAAAAAAAGCGATTAACAAGTTAGGAAGAAAGCACCTGAAAGTCAGTAGGCAGCGTAAAGACTTCGCCATAAAGACGACGCCCGGCGTGGTAAAATCTAACGATTTTATAGCCTACGAAGACCTTCAGGTGCGGAACATGGTGAAAAACCATAAGCTCGCTAAATCAATTAGCGATGCAGCTTGGTCACAAACTTGATCATTATTTGGAATATTTTGGAAAAGTGTATGGCAAAACAGTTATTGCTGTTCCACCACAGTACACTTCCCAGGATTGTTCAAACTGTGGCAATTTAGTTAAGAAAACCCTGTCAACTCGAACCCATATTTGTGATTGTGGTGCGGTATTAGATCGCGACCATAACGCCGCAAAAAACATCCTAGCAAAAGGGTTGAAGCAGGCAAAAATCAATTTAAATACGGTGGGGCACACCGGAATTCACGCTGGGGGACAGACCGATCTCTACTTGCTGGTGGTAGCAAAACAGAGATAAGTTCGACTGGCTGATCCAAGAATCCTCGTGCCTTTAGGCCGAGGAGTGTCAATATGTCTTTATAGGTAAATGACATGAACGCTAAAGAATTGCTCCTTAAAGAAATGGATAATATCCCCGAATTTATATTAGAAGAAGTTTGGGATTTTCTGCAATTTCTCAAAGCAAAGTATGATAAAGATAAGTTAGAAGCAAGCCTGCTGAGTGAATCTTCTTTGCAAAAAGACTGGTTAAGATTAGAGGAGGATGAAGCATGGCAGAATTTGTAAAAGGTGATGTGATAGTTGTTCCTTTCCCATTTTCAGATTTAACACAAGCCAAGCGCCGACGCTCTAGTAATAGCAACTTTGGCAGGAGACGATCTAATTCTTTGTCAAATTACTAGCCAGACGCTCGCCGATCGCTATGCTATTAGCCTTCAAAGTAGTGATTTTAGTGAGGGTGGACTTAACCAAACTAGCAACATTAGACCTAATCGCTTGTTTACCGCTGAGCGATAAATTATACTTTATAAAGCTGGTAAGCTTAAACCTGAGAAGTTGAACGAGGCGATCGCCAAGATAGTTGAAATTCTTCACCAGTAATTCTCTATTGTCCAGCGTTCCTCAGCTCAAAATGCTGTTTGACTACATTGTGTTGTGCGATCGCCTGCGCGTTGAGAAAAAGACATAAAGTGCGATCGACCTTTCGATGTCAAAAAGCGATCGCACTCACACTCTCAACCAAAGATCGCCCCTCTCATTCCACTCATGGCGATCGCCCCATTACCTATAATTTTAATTAACATCCTGTCCCTCCCTTAAGCAGGGCTGGGGGGACAGGATGGGAGGGGAAACGAGCCTTAAAGCGATCGATAAACGCGATAGTTAATTTCCGGGAAAATATTATCAATCTCCTCAACCTTCTCCAACCAACCCGAATCAACTTTCCCTTCTTTCACTTCATCGTAAAGCTTGTGAAAGCGCATTAAGTGCGATCGAGTCCGGCGCACTGCATAGGGCACCATCGTCCCTGTACGCATGATAAATGCCCAGTCAGAAGATTGAGCTAGCAGCACTTCCCGCGCCGCCTGGTTCAAAGCGCGCCACTGCAATTCATCCGCAGGTTCCATGCTTCCCAACTCAATCATCCGTTCCGCAGCTTTGTGCAAGTGCGGGTAAATCCAAGCATTGGTATCGTTGAGCCAATATTCGTGGAAACCCCGGAAACCCCAGCTAGACTGAGACGGGCGGCACACTTGCTGAGTCGGATTTCCCCGCAAATAATCGGCTAAGTGCGTCATCTCGTAGGTATTTTGGTCGTACCAACTCTTGCGGAACAGGTAATCTAAGAACCAAGGCCCTTCGTACCACCAGTGACCGAAAAGTTCGGCGTCGTAAGGCGAAACAATAATCGGCGGACGCTGCATAATCCCGTTGAGGTGTTCGACTTGGCGTTCCCGGTTGAAAGCAAAGTTGCTGGCGTGTTCGGCTGCTTTTTCCCTTGCCCAGTATGGATCGTACAACTGTTTATCGCCTAAACCCAATCCGCGACCGGTGATTTTGTGATATTTAATCCCGGTATTTTTCCGCTGGCCGTTGGGCATGATGTAGGGCTTAATGTAATCGTAGTCAGCTTCCCAACCCAAATCTTTGTAGAATTCGCGGTATTCGGCCGCGCCTGGATAGCCGACTTCGGAAGACCAAACCTGCTGCGAGGATTCGTGATCCCGACCGAAGGCTGCGACTCCGCATTCGGTGAAAATGGGGGCGTAGCTGCCGTAGCGGGGACGCGGGCGGGCGTAGAGGATGCCGTGACCGTCTGTGAGAAAGTAGCGGAGGCCTGCGTCGGCTAACATCCGCTCTAAGCCTTCATAGTAGGCGCATTCGGGCAGCCAAATGCCTTTTGGTCGGCGACCGAAGTTTGCTTCGTAGTTGTCGCAGGCTACTTGAATTTGTGCCCAAACTGCTTCGGGGTACATTTTCATCAGCGGTAGGTAGCCGTGGGTGGCACCGCAGGTGATGATTTCGAGGTTGTTGGTATCTTGGTGTTCTTTGAAGGCTTTGACTAAATCTCGATCGTACTTTTCCCAAAAGTTGCGGACTTGAGAGAAATGGGCGGCGTAATGTTCTGCCAAGTAGCGGAGGTGCCCGTTTCCGCTGTTGTGTTCGATTTCGAGATCCGCTAATTCTTCGAGTTTAGCCAAGTGGTCGTCGAAGCGGTCTTGCAGCAAGGGGTCGCGCAGCATTGCCACCAAGGGCGGCGTCATGCTCATGGTAATTTTAAAGTCGATGCCGTCGCGCTTGAGCCCTTCAAAGACTTGCAGCAGGGGAATATAGGTTTCCGCGATCGCCTCAAACAGCCATTCTTCTTCTAAAACGTAGTCGCTTTCGGGGTGGCGAACAAAGGGCAAGTGGGCGTGGAGAACGAGGGCGAGGTAGCCAATAGTCATAATGATTTGGATGCCGTAGTTATTAACTGACGCCTGTTAGGGACAGCTTTAAAATATTTTAAGATTTTATGCTGAAACGGGACTCACAAAATGCCGTGTTTTTTTAACTCCTCGCTCCTGTTGTCCCCCGCTATAACTGTACCCAGTGTCTTCGGTGGGATGAAAGGCAGGGAGATTGTAGGTACGGAAATCTCCAAATCTTTATTTTTGTAGATATTTTACTCAATACTTCGGACAGTTTTGGAACAGGGACGCTCCCCGAACAGAGACAAAAAATCCCTGGAATTTTAACCGAAACTC
>NZ_JAUBOX010000192.1:0-1632 GCF_036700445.1 Microcoleus sp. T3_B1 | reverse complement strand
AAGGAAAGAAGAAGAAGGAAGGAGCCAGAAGAAGGAAGGAGCCAGAAGAAGTATTTTTACAAATATGAGATGCTCCCCACCGGAATTATTGTTGACTGTTGACTGTTGACTGTTGACTGTTAACTGTTGACTGTTGACTGTTGACTGTTGAAGGAGGGGTCGAAAAACTGACGGGGTAGTTGAGTATTGACTGTTGATTCGATTTTACAATTCCTCAGAAGCGCGGAGTTGATATGAGCCAGCAGAAGCGACGCTTTGCTGCCAACGGTGAGAGAGAGCAAATGGCCCTCGCAACTTTCAATCCCAACGACAGCGAACTGCTCAAAAAGATGGTCTAATGTATGGGAGATTCCCAGGGAATGGTGAGGCTGAGTTTAGCCAAAACTCTCGGCTCAATTGGCAAACCTGCAACTTTTTTTTTGCTGGAAGCTTAGCACATCACGCCAACCCTGTCGTGCGTAGAGCCTCTGCTAAAACGCTGACTCTGATTTGCGAGGCGATCGCCCGAACCACGCTGCTAGAAGCTTTTTTACACGATGAGGCTCAAGTCGGGGGAGGCAGAGTGGGTATTAAAGACAAAGCCTGCGGTTTCCAACCGCGCCTACACACACAAAACCCACTTGGAGGGCGTTAAAGAATTTTTACTCGATCGGGCCTTGACGTTTTACTCTCAAAATGAGAGTATAAGCATAGTATGCAAGCAACACGAAACGAAAGTCAAACGAAAGTCAAACGAAAGTCAAACTAAAAACAAACGAAAACAAACGAAAAACAGAGAAAGCTATGCAGAAAAAAAGAACTAATTCTAGAAAAGCCCATGCACCTAATCTCGATCCGCAACCTCCGTAAAGATGCTGCCCAGTATCCCGATGTCAAAAATCAAATTGATAGCTGGAACGCAACTGTAAAGCAAGCAGAATGGCAGAATTTGGAGGAGGTTCGCAAGATTTACCGGGATGCCGAAGCAGTAGGAAACTTCACAGTCTTTAATATCAAAGGCAACGAATATCGCCTGATTGTCGGCATCAACTACGAGGAGCAAACTATTTTCTACAAATATTTCCTAACCCACGCTGAATACGACAAAGACAAATGGAAAAATGATCCTTACTTTTGATGGAGCCACTTATAGCAATTTGCTTGCAGAAATCGCTCCTAGGGCGATCGAAACCGAAGAGGAATACGATCGCCTCCTGGCTGTGGCAGAACGGCTAACGTTCGCTAAAAACCTCACTCCAGAGGAGAGAGCTTTATACAAGTTGTTAGTCACGCTGATTGAAGTTTATGAGACGGAAAATTATCCGATCGAGAAATCGGAGCCTCATGAGATTTTGCAACACATCATGGAATCCAGCGGCACCCGTCAAGCGGACTTGGTAGGTATCATTGGATCGAGCGGCGTGGTGTCTGAGGTTGTGAATGGGAAAAGAGCGATTAGCAAGGCACAAGCTAAGGCACTAGGCGATTATTTTAAAATCTCACCTAGCTTGTTCATTTAATTTGGAAATTGGGCATTGCGAATAGGGCATGGGTTATTTTTGATTAGAAAAACTACTAACGGGACTTAAACAAATTTTAAGCCCAAACAAAGCCTAAACTGGCTTTATAAGCGGAGAATACGTCCCAATTTTG